>NZ_JBFPJI010000334.1:0-3391 GCF_040838205.1 Bacillus sp. S4 | reverse complement strand
TCATAAAAATCATGACAATTTGCTTTTGTATCTCTTTCTCTTACTTTGCAATAAACTTTAATGCGGACTTATGGTAAATCAACTTGTAGTCCGAATTCACGTTTTGCATCCTCCCCTGATACATATCCTTCGTCACTATTTAGCAGTTCTAATTTTTGTTTAGATAATAATTCATGATCCAAATCCGCTATATGTGGGCCCACCACATAGCCATCAAGTTAATAAAAATCCTCCAGATGCTGAAAGCATCTGGAGGTCGTGGGGATCTCATTTAGCGATTCATATTTATAAAAAATAGATTTTTTTGGGATGATTAATAACCTTTGTGTCCATGACTATCAAATTTAAAGGTTTTTCCGTCAATTTCAACCTTGGTATCTGTATAAATTGAACCATCCTGTTTAGCATAATACGTAAAGTGTCCGTAATAAGGGAAATGATACCCACCACCAACTGAGAACCATCCTATCTTAGCTGCTCCAGATTCATCGAAGTAATAGTCTTTACCATCGATTTTTTGCCAGCCCGTTTGTGCTACGCCGTTATTGTCAAAATGGTATAGCTTACCATCGATTTTTTCAAACCCTGCTTTGTTAACTGATCCGTCTTCATGAAAATAATATCTTTTTCCATCAATGTCTTCATACCTATTGAACGCACTATTGTAGCCATTTATGAAATAGTATCTTTTATCGCCTATCATTTTCCAACCGGTATAGAAAACTCCATCTTCTAAACTATAATATGCCTGGGATTTCCCCTTTTTGTTGATCCCTGTTTTCCAAATCGAACCGTCTTTATTAAATACTAAACTTTTGTTTTCAAACGAAGCATAAACATCGCTGTCTATAGCTTCTCCATTTATCCTAGAAGCTCTCTCAAGTACGCCTTTGTCAGAAAAATGAAGAATGATATTTTGATCTTCTAGACGTATTTCCTTTTTATTTACATTGTAATTTTGGAAATAATAAATTTTACCATCTATATCTTTCAAGCCTTCTTTAACGAATACTCCATCAGCATCGGAATAAGTATCACCTTTCCAGGTTGATCGTTGCAAGGAACCATCATCATTGAAGTTGTAGTACTTCCCATCGATTTCAGATCCACTTACAGTAACCATGTCACCATAAGTCGGGTTGAAATAATAAGTCTTCCCCTTAATGTCTTGCCAGCCTGTCAAAAGGGCTCCTTCAGCATCTGCAAAATGATAACCAGAACCTTGGTTTACCCAACTGTTCTTTATTACATTTCCAGAAGAATCTTTTGCATTCCATTTAGTAGAATCTTTTTCATCAGCTACAAGCTTTACTCCGTCATACTTCTGTCTCTCATTTTCTTTACCCGGATACCACTCTATTAACCAATTGTTAATTTCATTGTTGCTTTTTCCAGTGAAACGAATTTCGGATTTGAAACTCCAATCAGTACCAAATTGTTGAACATTTTGATTACCAGCCAAACTTACCCCATTTTTGTTATTCAAACGGAACTGAAATTTACCATCGTAAGAATTTCCTATCTGAACAAGTTCAAACACTTCATCATCGCCAAGCGAATCGGAATCTTGAAGTCCTCTTCCTTCTTTTCCTGAAAGGTATTTTGAACCTGTTTTTACGATTACTTTATTCGTTCCTTTTTTATAAGGGATAATTTGATAAGGGTTACCGTGATTTAGTGCATTAAATGGTAGTGCAATAGGTGTCTCTAGGACGTGAGTACGCTCCGCCAATACATCAGATAATCGATCATAAAAATCTGCTTGAGCTTTAGGTTCATTCTTAACATAGTTGTCAAGGACATCTTTAGATACTGGCTTTGAAGTCAATGTTATCAATTGTTTTTGCTTATCTGATAATTTATTTGCTATCTTATCAAATAGGGAATCCGAATTTTTAACAACCACATCCCAATCTGGAGTCCAGCTGTCTGCATATTTTTTATAAAGTGGAAGAAGAAATCTTGGGTTTTTACCAGATGCTTTTTCTACAAATGCATGTTGGCCTTGATTTATCACAACTCCGGTCTTTCCTTCGTCTAATTGTGCTTGTGTAATGTAAAGAAGATCGTGTTCTGAGACATTTGCTCCATTAGGGTTTAAATCTATAATTGCACCTGCTTCAGTAATTTTAAGCTGCTGCCCAGATCTTAGTTGATGAATTTCGATTCTTCCATTTGGATAGCGTACTTTAACTGGTTTAAGAAAATTCGAATCACCTTGTGTATGATACATGGAAATATTAAATTCCCCAGATGTAAAACTAGGAGCCTGGTAAGTTTCGTTTTCTGCATATACATCAATGCGAGTACCTGGGTTTCGGTCTTTCTCCTCTGGGCTTATTCCAAGTGCTTCATAAGTGTTTGCTATAGCACCTAATACAGTAATACCTATATCTACTACCGCACCTACCCCTGCACTAGCCTTATTTTCTGCAATAGGAGCGACAGAAAAAAGAATACCTAATGCCGCTGCAGTAGGAATTACTTTCTTTTGAATTCCAGTTATTTTAAATTTCTTTTTCATTTTTGTTGTCCTCTCTTAGTAAGATTTAGCCTAGATTGCTTACATGTAACACTGTAAAAAACAAACATATAAATACTGTCGTATATTGATTTAAAATATAAAATCAATATTTATAAATTCATCTTAGTTTAAAAACCTTTCAAATTTCTTTCATAAATGTTACAAAAGTCTTACATTAATATATTATAAGATTTTGATTTTTTCGATATTCTATATTTTTTCAGCTTGGCCCCATGCTCATTAAGCGAAGATTTTTAAGTATCCCCAAAACAAAATTTTTATTTGTAAAATGAATGAAGTGGTAAACAAGAAAGGCTGGCAAAATGCCAACCTTTCTTGTTTTTTGGGTCTCAATTTTTAATTTAATAAGATATATCGGTGGTTTACTTATGTATCAATCCTTTTATTTCTATCGGTATGTCCAAGTTTAAGAAATTACTTGCAAGAGTCCTGAAGTGTTTGTATGAGAAGCAATGAAAGGGTTTTGTAACATTTACGAAAGACTTTTGAGAGTTATTTAAATTAAGATAAACTTACCGATGTTAATTTAAATATGTTGGAAACAGTATAAATTAGAAAGTAAGGAGCACATCCATGAAGGAAAAGATAAAGAGATGTATAAAAAAAATCCCCCCTGTAGGAATAGCGATGGGGATTGTATTCAGCTTGAACCCATTTACAAAACATAAAGCGAAAGCAGACGTTGATACGTTCGCAACGATTGTTACAACATTTGGTGATACCTATGATTCGTTTTTAAAAGAGCCTTTTGTTATCTTTTTATCCGAACAAAGTGCTAAAAATGATTATACAGCTAACAATGAAAACCGTGCTTACAAAGCTCCTACTTTTAACAAAGGAGAATTT
>NZ_JBFPJI010000333.1:0-3396 GCF_040838205.1 Bacillus sp. S4 | reverse complement strand
AGCATGCACTAAAATAAAAGTCAATGACACTTGCGGAAAAATAAAAATTATTTAAAATAAAGTTGCAATTCAATTATCTTTTGTTGTAAAGTTAAAAACATAATAAAAATTTCATACGAACATTCTTATCTAGAGAGGTAGAGGGACTGGCCCTATGACGCCTCAGCAACCATTAACATTCATTCGTTAATAAGGTGCTAATTCCAGCAAATTGTGAAAGATTTGACAGATGAGAAGAAGACTCTATTCAATCCGAAAGCCTTCTTCTTAGAAGGCTTTTTTTATTTTCACTTAGTCGTTCACTTTAAAAAGGGGGAATTTTCACATGTCAACAATCGAAACAAAACTAGCACAAATCGGGAACCGTAGCGAAGCTACAACAGGAACTGTTAATCCACCTGTTTATTTCTCAACTGCTTATCGTCACGAAGGAATTGGTAAATCTACTGGCTTTGACTATTCAAGAACTGGAAATCCGACTCGCGGTCTTTTAGAACAGGCAATTGCAGACTTAGAAAGCGGTGAGCAAGGGTATGCCTGTAGTTCAGGAATGGCGGCTGTTCTCCTTGTCCTTTCACTATTCCGTTCCGGAGATGAGCTTATCGTATCCGAAGACTTATACGGAGGAACATATCGTCTATTTTCCGAACATGAAGACAAGTGGAATATTCGATGTAGATACGTAGATACACAATCTATTAAACAAATTGAGCAAGCAATCACATCTCAAACGAAGGCTATTTTCATAGAAACACCGACTAATCCATTAATGCAAGTAACTGATATCGTAAGTGTAGCAAGTGTAGCGAAAAGGCACGGACTACTTCTTATTGTAGATAACACGTTCTATACACCTTATATACAGCAACCATTAACAGAAGGTGCAAACATCGTCCTTCATAGCGCAACTAAATATTTAGGCGGACATAACGATGTACTAAGCGGACTTGTCGTTGCGAAAGGGAAATCTCTTTGCGAGGAGCTTGCTCATTATCATAATGCCTCTGGTGCTGTCTTAAGCCCGTTTGATTCATGGCTATTAATTCGAGGGATGAAAACTTTAGCACTCCGCATGAAACAGCATGAAGAAAACGCTCATGCAATTGTTGCTTATTTAAATGATGAAGATGGTGTGACAAATGTATTTTATCCAGGAAGAGGTGGTATGATTTCATTTCGCCTTCAAGATGAAACTTGGATTAATCCTTTCTTACAATCTTTATCCTTAATTACATTTGCTGAAAGTCTTGGCGGCGTCGAAAGTTTAATGACTTATCCAGCAACGCAAACTCATGCCGATATTCCAGAAGATATTCGAACAGCACGCGGTGTGTGTAATCGTCTTCTCCGTTTTTCAGTCGGCATCGAAAATAGCAATGATTTAATTCAAGACTTAAAGCAAGCAATTAAACTTGTAAAAGAAGGTGTAAAAATATGAGCTATTCCATAGATACACTTTTACTGCATAATCAATACAAGCATGACTCACATACAGGAGCTGTTAACGTTCCCATCTATAACACATCAACATTTCATCAGTTTGATGTAGATGCTTTCGGAAAGTATGACTATAGTAGATCTGGAAATCCAACACGTGAAGCTCTTGAAGATATCATTGCTTTATTAGAAGGCGGGACAAAAGGATTCGCCTTTGCATCAGGCATTGCAGCCATTTCTACTGCATTTCTCCTTCTTTCACAAGGTGACCATGTTCTTATTTCAGAAGATGTATATGGAGGCACTTATCGAATTGTTACTGAAGTTCTCTCCCGTTATGGTGTTTCACATACATTTGTTGATATGACCAATGTGGAAGAAGTAAAAGAAAACATTAAACCAAATACGAAGCTCTTTTATGTAGAAACACCTTCTAACCCACTTTTAAAAGTGACAGATATTCGTGCTGTTTCTAATCTTGCAAAATCTATTGATGCTCTTACTTTTGTTGATAATACATTTTTGACACCACTATTTCAAAAGCCACTTGATCTTGGCGCCGATGTTGTTCTTCATAGTGCAACAAAATTTATTGCTGGTCATAGTGATGTCACCGCCGGATTAGCTGTCGTAAAAGATGAAGAGCTTGCTCAAAAGCTCGGCTTTCTACAAAACGCTTTTGGTGCTATTTTAGGACCGCAAGATTGTTCTCTCGTGCTTCGCGGCATTAAAACATTGCATGTACGTCTCGAACATTCAGCTGCAGGTGCCAACAAAATCGCACATTTTTTACAAGAGCACTCTAAAGTTCAAAATGTCTATTACCCTGGATTACAATCACATCTTGGTTATAGTATTCAACAAAATCAAGCAACATCGGCTGGGGCTGTTTTATCTTTCACCTTACAATCCGAAGATGCACTGCGCCAATTCTTATCAAAAGTTAAACTGCCTGTTTTTGCGGTTAGTCTAGGAGCTGTTGAATCTATTCTTTCATATCCAGCAAAAATGTCCCATGCAGCCTTATCACAGGAAGCACGTGATGAAAGAGGTATTTCCAATTCATTACTCCGTTTATCGGTTGGTCTTGAAAATGTTAACGATTTAATATCCGATTTCGAAAATGCTCTTTCTTATGTAGAAGAACCTGTAAATGCATAGAGAGAAAAGAAGATATGAAATTAAGTTTTCATATCTTCTTTTTATGCTGTCTAGCATATTCATTTTAATGTTTTTTCTTTTTGTATCGTTCATTAAAAAATAAAAATATATCATCTATTTCCAAGTAATGGATTAATTGATATATTAAGAAATAAAAAAGGGGTAAAAATAATGGATACTTGTGCAGATATTTTAATCGTTATCGATTTACAAAATGGGGTATGTTATAGCGGAGAGCATTTATTTGATTTACAAAACTTGCTTACAAAAGTAAATAAAAGAATTTCTTCATACAGAAAATCAAATAAACCAATCATTTTTGTTCAACATTGTGATGATGATTTAGTACCCGAAAAAGAACTTTGGGCTATTCATACCGATCTAGATGTTCAAGAACAAGATTTTTTTGTACGAAAAACACATGCAAATTCATTTTATAAAACAAACTTAAAAGAAATTTTAGATCAATTATCTGTACATCGTATTGAATTTTGTGGTGCCCAAACAGAGTACTGTATGGATGCTACGATTAAATTTTCTCATGGATTGGGATACGAAAACTTCATGGTACAGAAAGCAACCTCTACTTTGAATAATTCATTTATGTCTGCACAAGAGACGATTGATTTTTATGAAAATATATGGAACCACAGATTTTTAAAGTTGATAAAAGATGAACTCTAGAATAAATGACTAATGACTTGATTATTCTAAGATTTATCAGTTACATCCAAACATTTCATTATCATCATAAAGAAGCTGATCATAATCAGCTTCTTTTCTTTTAACCTGTTATAT
>NZ_JBFPJI010000332.1:0-3399 GCF_040838205.1 Bacillus sp. S4 | reverse complement strand
TAGTTATTTTATATTTTTGTTTATCAACAATCAATTTTATAATATGAGTGTGAAAAGAAACATTATAAAAAGTTAAATGAGGTGGATGATTTTTGGATATTCAAAAATATTTAGAACATATTCAATCTGAAAAAAGAGAGGTAAGTTTCTCTTACTTATCTCATCTTCAAAAACAACATGTACTCAACGTTCATTTTGAGAATCTTGATATTCTGGCAAGAAAACCGCTATCTTTGCGTGAAGAAGATTTGTATCAAAAAATTGTTCATGCGAAACAGGGTGGCGTGTGCTACGAGTTAAACGGAATATTTTATTTTCTGCTAAAAGAATTAGGTTTTGACCCGTATCTTATGGCAGGAACTGTATATGTAAGAGAAGGAATTTGGGCTCTTGAAAATGCTCACTTATTCATAATCGTACCAATTGATAATAAAGAATACTTGGTGGATGTAGGTATGGGCGGTAATTCGCCACGAATTCCTGTTCCGCTGAATGGAGAGGAAGTTGTAGATAGTGATGGCCTTTACCGAGTAAATAAAGATGAAACAACATCGTTTTATTATTTGCAAAAAAAGACTGATGATGAATGGGAGATTCTATATCGATTTGAGCAGCCTTCCCATAAATGGAACTTGGAGAACATTCATCCAATCTGTGTCTTAACTGAAACAGCTCCAGAATCAATGTTCAACAAGATGTATTTCCTTTCAAGAGTGACAGAAAATGGGCGTATCACTTTGTTAGGAGACACGCTAATTATGGTTGATGGAAAAGAAAAAACAAAAGAAAAACTAGAAAAACATGAGATTGAAGAAACTGTTCGTCGCTATTTTCAAATCCAAATGTAGTGGGGAAACTTTAGGGAGGGTTAATATATAACTTTAGATCTACAAGTTAAACTGTTTATTGCACAGTGGGAAATAAACGGATAAGAACTTAGAAAAGCAAAGGGTGTATCGAAGGTATTACAAGTTTCGAATTGTTTAAAAGATGTATTTGTGAAAAAATAGAAGGACCGCACGTTATAAGTGGGCACATTTATTTGAATACGATAAGTAATATATATAAATGAAGCCTAATTTCTCATTGATATAAATGAGGGATTAGGCTTTTTTAGATTTGCTCACTTTTTTAGTTTCATAGACGGATAACTTGAATAATTATTTGATAATGGTTATCATTTAGAGAGTCTTTTAATTTGGAAAAGGGAGGAAAGATATGTTACGTAAATTTTTTTCTTACTATAAACCGTATAAAGGTTTATTCATACTTGATTTTTCCTGTGCAGTTATCGCAGGCTTACTCGAACTTGGTTTCCCGCTTATCGTAAATCAATTTATTGATAAGTTATTACCAGGACAAAACTGGACGCTTATTTTATGGGCTTGTTTCGGTTTATTCGCAGTTTATGTGTTAAATGCAGGTTTGCAATATGTCGTTACGTATTGGGGGCATATGCTTGGTATTAACATTGAAACAGATATGAGACAGAAATTATTTGATCACATTCAAAAGCTATCATTCAGATTTTTTGATAATAATAAAACAGGTCATTTAATTTCACGTCTTACAAACGATTTAATGGAAATTGGGGAAATTGCTCACCACGGACCAGAAGATTTATTCATTGCCATTATGACTTTAGTCGGAGCATTTTC
Organism: Bacillus sp. S4; assembly: GCF_040838205.1. Taxonomy (NCBI): domain Bacteria; kingdom Bacillati; phylum Bacillota; class Bacilli; order Caryophanales; family Bacillaceae; genus Bacillus; species Bacillus sp. S4. The sequence continues at coordinate 1,741 of NZ_JBFPJI010000332.1, read as the reverse complement.
ATTTATGATGATGATTAACTGGAAGTTAGCACTTCTAACATTCTTCGTAATCCCGTTCTTATTATGGTTGGCACTTTACTTCAACAAAAAAATGACAGGTACGTTTAGACGTTTATTCTCAGACGTTGCTGATTTCAATGCATGTATTGAGAACAATGTTGGTGGTATCCGCGTTGTACAAGCATTCGGAAATGAAAAGTTTGAGAAAGAGCAATTTGCTGTAAACAATGCTCGTTTCCGTACAACAAAATTAATGGCGTATAAAATTATGGCGTTAAATTCATCTATTAGTTATATGCTGATGCGTCTTGTAACACTCTTTGTATTAATATGTGGTACATGGTTCGTACTGCAAGGTGAATTAACGTACGGTGGATTTATTGGATTCGTTTTGTTAACGAACATTTTCTTCCGCCCAATTGAAAAAATTAATGCGGTTATTGAAAGTTATCCGAAAGGAATCGCTGGTTTTAAAAGATATGTAGAACTTCTGGAAACAGAGCCAGATATTGTAGATTCTAAAGATGCAATAGAAGTTAAACATGTACACGGCGATATTCAATACAGTAACATCACGTTCGGATATGAAAATAAAGAGCCGATTTTAAACGATATTAGTTTGAAAATACATGCAGGTGAAACAGTTGCTTTCGTTGGACCATCAGGGGCAGGGAAAACAACACTATGTAGTTTATTACCGCGTTTTTATGAACACTCATCTGGATCGATTCAAATTGATGGCATTGACACGAAAGAGATGACGTTATCGTCACTTCGTAAGCAAATCGGAATTGTGCAGCAAGATGTTTTCTTATTCTCAGGAACAATTCGTGAAAATATCGCTTACGGAAACTTAAAAGCTTCAGAATCTGAAATTTGGCAGGCGGTAAAACGTGCCCAGTTGGAGGACTTAATTTACTCGCAACCAGACGGTTTAGATACAGTTATTGGTGAGCGTGGTGTGAAACTTTCAGGAGGACAAAAGCAGCGCTTAGCAATTGCCCGTATGTTCTTGAAAAACCCACCAATTTTAATTTTAGATGAAGCAACTTCTGCGCTAGACACAGAGACGGAACTTGCTATCCAAAAATCACTTGCTGAACTATCTGTCGGTCGTACAACGTTAGTTATCGCTCACAGGCTAGCAACTATTAAAAATGCGGATCGCATCGTCGTTGTAAATAAAGATGGTATTGCAGAACAAGGTTCACATGCTGAATTAATTGAGCGTGGCGGAGGGTATAGTAGGTTATACGAAGCACAGTTTAGTTCGTAAATATAATTTCTGCTGAATTAGTGCACCATAAGTAAGTGGAAATCTTATATGGGAGGCTATAAAGCATGATTGTAACAACAACTTCTACAATTCAAGGAAAAGAGATTACTGACTATATTGATATCGTCAATGGCGAAGCAATTATGGGGGCGAATATCGTGCGTGACCTTTTCGCTTCTGTCCGCGACGTGGTCGGTGGCCGTGCAGGCGCTTACGAAAGTAAATTGAAAGAAGCACGCGACATTGCAATGGAAGAGATGAAAACTCTCGCAAGACAAAAAAATGCGAATGCCATTGTCGGTATCGATGTGGACTACGAAGTAGTTCGCGAAGGGATGCTAATGGTTGCTGTGAGCGGGACTGCTGTCCGTATATAAAGTGAAACTTTAATCAGTGGGGGTTTTGTTCATCCCCCACTGATTATTAGCCTTCACCAATCGGGCGTTTACTGCCCACAAATAGCGG
>NZ_JBFPJI010000331.1:0-3412 GCF_040838205.1 Bacillus sp. S4 | reverse complement strand
ATAATAAATTACAGTTATATATTTCTTAAGTTTTAAATTAAAATAGGATAATCTATTTAAAAAATACAAATTAAATGAAAGGAGAAATAATATGAATGAGAATCAACCAATCAATATGAATACAACGGAAGTAAAGGAGTATTTAAGCGTTAGTAGTTTCGTTGTTAATAATCTTATGAAGCAGGGACAATTAATTCCAATCAATAAAGATACATGGCGATTAGATGGGAGTTTCCTTTTTAGAAAAGAGGATGTAGACTCAATTAAAAAGGAAAGGGAGATAGAAGGTCTTACTTTATACCAGGCTAGTAAAAAATACGATATAAGTACATATCAATTAGAAAAATGGTTAGAAGATGGAGAATTGACAGCTACTATACAGGAATATCGTAACCGTGAGACTAAATTCCTTCAAGAAGAAGAGTTAGGCAAGCTTGTACATCGATTGGATCAATCGAATGCAATGTATACATTCTCTCAAAAGTATCATACTGTACTTTTCCAAAGATATATCCAGGGGAATACAATAGCAAGAGTCATTACTATCCCTAAGCGTGGAGATATTACACTAATTGATGAATTTGAAAGTGAATTCACCTTAAAAGAAGCAAAAAAATCGGGATATGAACCTGCATACGAGTTATATGATAAACCTCGTAGCCATCATCAAAGGTTTGTTAAGTTTCGTATACCTAAGTCTGATCAATTACGTAGTAGTTCTTTTCAGCTGGTTGACTTGATTCTACAGTATGTCTCACCAAGAAATTTGAAAATTTCAGAAGAAGCAGGCTTTTGGTATTTTGATGTACGCCAATCTCTTATTGAATTACCAATGGGTATGCAAATGGAATGGATTGAAAGTTTATCACCATATTTAATAGAAGGAAGATTAGTAAAACGCGTTAATAATAGTGTGTATTTAGATAGCAGCAGCGTGACAAAACCAGTTACGATATCCAGTAAAGAATATCAAGCTATTCATAAAATAGTCGAAGAAACAAACAGCACTATTGAAGAATTTATTGCGTCCGCTATTCGCGACAAAATCAATTACTATCAAAATACACAATAAACGTATTTAAAAGCCATTTTAGGTATAACGAGAATTGATAATCATATAATGATACAGAAAGGTCTTTTCCTGGTAGCTACCTCTTATACACCAAAAAGACACCTAATTAAGGTGTCTTTTTACTTTTTACTTTTCACCTTTCGAGAAGAACAAGCATATATTAAAGTATAGGACGAGCTTAACCGCTCCACCTTTATTCCGATTTTCAGTTAAAACTCCTTATCACATTAAGAGTATCCACCGCCCTGGATGCTCTCTTTTTATTGAACAAAATGGGCATTTAATGTTCTGTAGGCGCAGACATAGAGGCAGTAATAACCGTAGAAATTGGTGAAATCCTTTGAAAGAGCGTTTTTCTTCACAGCACTCGTTTTTTTGTTCATGGATTTTCTAAACTCTTTATTGATAATACTTAAATATGAAGAATGTAGTTGAGATTCGATTGAAGTTCTAACAAAACAACCGAATATGATTAATTAGTACAACCATCGGTCAATTAACAAATGCTTGTACTAGTTTAGTAATGATAAATACGATTGGGAAAGATGTATAAAATAAAGATTCAACATGGAAATAACTCGTATACATTCACACCGTTAAAGGTTGTCTCATAACATATAAGGATTGTTCTATTAAGATATTAGAGGGATGTGAGTATATGGAAGACTTAAATGTGAAAATTGATAGTCTAAAATCAGAACAAAAAGAGATCATGCGTGATATTCGTAATTTAGAAACTCGAATAATAATTAACGAGAAAGACATTTCTACAATTAATAAGCAATTAGAAAAAATCAGCACGAATACCTCTTGGATTTTACGGATTATTATCAGTACGATAATTATGGCCGTTCTAGGTTTGATACTAAGAGGGACAATTTAAAATTCCCAAAAGTACTTTTTGAAGAGAGACAAGTGTCTCTCTATTTATTTTGAGGAGACGCATGTCGGAAAAAGATAAAATACTAACTTGAATCATATTTCTCAAAAGTAAATGTAAATAAGTAACCTCAACTATTGAAACTACATAATCCTTATAAATACCTCTATTCATGAGTTTATTTAGCAATTCTTCTTCACCTGTCGTTCCATCTTTAAGACCCATACCAATGACAATACAAATCCTTCCATGAAAGAGTCCATATTCAAGTACCATCATCCTTCCTGTTCAAGAGTAATTATCTTTCATACTTTTTCACATAACGATCTATATTATGTGAAAAAGTCATTATCCTGACTAATAAGCAATACTATAAGAAGAAAATATAATGGAGGTGAAATCATGGGGGTTGTTAACGCGACAGATGCAGATATTGCACTTTTAGCAAGATTACTGAGAGCAGAAGCCGAAGGAGAAGGAATTCAGGGTATGTTGCTCGTCGGAAATGTAGGAATTAACCGAATAAGAGCCAATTGTTCCGATTTTAAAAATCTTCGTACCATTAGACAAATGATTTACCAAGAACACGCATTTGAAGCTGTTACTCACGGTTATTTCTATCAAAGAGCAAGAGAAAGTGAAAAACGCTTAGCTCGTCGAGTAATCAATGGAGAGAGGTACTGGCCTGGGAAATTTAGTTTATGGTATTTTAGGCCACCAGGTGATTGTCCTCAACAATGGTATAATCAGCCTTTTGTCGGGCGTTATAAAAAACACTGTTTTTTTCAACCAACAGCCGCAACTTGTGAACAGGTTTATAACACATTTTAAACAATGATAAAAACAATCTGTAATTAAAGAAAGTATAAAAGAGCGTTAATTTAACACTTTTTTGCTAGTTTTAGGAGTGGCGTCAGGATTTTGCAGATTTACAATGTTAAGATAAAAAACTTTGTATCAATAGGGTTTCTCCTATTGAAATGTGAAGTTAGTGAACTACTCACCACTTAGCTGACGCTTGAAGTGGGAGCTAAGTGGGAAGTAAGTGATTTTTACTAGCCACTTATGTTGACCAAGCTAACAGGGTAGTCCCTCCCCCTAAAAATAGTATGAGTACGTTAGACACATATACGCTACTTTCTTCGCCTGGTTTTCACATATTTCAGTAGCGCAGGACGATAGAACGTTGAAGATTTTACGTTGTAAACGAATTTCCTACAACAACCTTATATCTTCAGTTTTGAAAGAGCAATTTGTACAAAAGTATATGGTAGCAAATATGTTGGCTTACGCCAACCGAAATTCATCTTCCACTTACCTTTGGGCTATCGTCTTGCACACGCTTGAGTAAGGAGAATTCTTTCGGGAAGTGCGGTTAGAAATAATTTAAAGAAATCTAGATAAAACAAAAAAACACAGATAAATTTCTTTAAATAGACTAAACTAATAGGAGGATATTA
>NZ_JBFPJI010000330.1:0-3481 GCF_040838205.1 Bacillus sp. S4 | reverse complement strand
ATAAATAACTCCTCAATTTAAAAATTCTTCCATCTAGTATATCATATTTTTATACGGATACTCTTAAAGAAAGAGCGACTTTATGAAAGTGATCGGATGGTATTTTTGTGAAGTAATATAGAATGAGTGTAAGCTGAAGTTGGGAAGGGAGGAATACGTTTGTTTTTTATTGGAGTGACGGGATGGGGAGATCATGATTCTTTATATAGTAATCCCTATGAAAATAGAAATAAATTGCGAACTTATAGTGAACATTTTCCCATTGTGGAAGTAGATAGTTCATTTTATGCGATACAACCTGCGCGGAATTATACAAAATGGGCGATGGAAACGCCGAAAGATTTTTCTTTTATAGTAAAAGCTTATCAAGGAATGACAGGACATATGAAAGGGGAAATCCCTTTTTCTACGTTCGATGAGATGTTTGATGTGTATAAACAATCAATTCTTCCTTTAATAGAAGCGAATAAATTAAAAATGATTTTATTTCAATATCCACCATGGTTCGATTGTAAAGTGAAAAATGTAGATTTACTTCGGTACACGAAAGAAAAAATGGAAGATTTCCCATGTGCAATAGAATTTCGAAATCAAACATGGTTTTATCCAGAGATGAGAGATAAGACGTTACAATTTTTAGAACAAGAAAAATGGATTCATACAATTTGCGATGAGCCTCAGGCAGGAATAGGATCAGTACCGCTTGTATTAGAGGCAACAAATTCAGACATGGCGTTAATACGTTTTCATGGCCGGAATGTTCATGGATGGCTTGACAAAGGAGAAAATTGGAGAGCGGTTCGTTGTTTATATCGCTACAATAATAATGAGTTGAAAGAATGGGTAAACCGATTAGAGGAATTGAAAAAAAAGACTAAGGACATATACGTTTTGTTTAACAATAATTCGGGTGGGGATGCGGCGGACAATGCGAAACAGTTGATGGAAATGGCGAATATTACATATGGCGAGCCGAAACCAGAGCAATTAAATTTATTTGAATAAATACAAACAAGAAAAGCACTGTACAAACAGGGGGAATGTACAATGCTTTTCTATATGAAAAAGAGGGGTAACAATGTTACTGAGCGTTTGGTTGATTCATCAATTGTTGGCTTCATAATAAATGATAATGGTTATCATTATCATAGTCAATAGTTTTTCGGAAAATAAATAAAAAACTTTTGATATTTTGAAAATAAATAAAAAAAGAACAGCGATTACTGCTGTTCTTTTCCATTGACGAATTGTTGTAAATCAAAAGGAGTTATCGCTTGGATAAATTCCTTTGAGATAAGTGTTTGAACAAGAGTGCTTTCAGAAATTGTAGCACCTGTTTTCTTTTCATAAGATTTCTTTAATAAATCAAGTTTTTCAGCCGTTTCTTTCGGTAATTCAATTGTTAATGTGTTCATAATTTCTCCCCCTTACTATTAGATTACCACTACAGTATAGGAGAGACAAGAAAAGAGAATATGAAACATAAAAAAGGTTACCAAATTTACAAATGGTAACCTTTTTTATGTATAAGAGTTATTAAGCAATACCGATATACTTTAAAGTTTTTGATGGAGTACTGTGATCAAAGAAGTGTTGTAAAAATGCAATATCAACACCTGATTTGTATGCACAATAGCCCCAAGTTTTTCGAAGTGTATGTGAGCTAATCCCTTCTAATCCAACTTCTTTTGCAGCTTTGTTTAAAATGTACCATGCATGTTGTCTCGTAATAGACTTTGTTCCTTTTTGAGACTTTAATAATGGTTCATTACGTTTCCAAGTTTTACGTTCTTTCATGTAGTCTTCGATTGCGTGCTGTAAGTCTTCATTTACAGCAAACCATTTATGTTTCTTTACTTTTTCATTGTAAAATAAAATGGAATGGCGAACATTTTCATTTTCATCGATTACATCACTAACTTTTAATTGTAAGATTTCACTTACTTTTAAGCCAGAATTTACAGCTAATACGAATAGTAAGCCATCACGTTTCGAAGATTGTAAAAGTATATTTTTGATAGTTTCTAATTGTTTTTCGTTTTGAATAGGTTGTCCTGCTTGTTTCATTTCACGCACTCTCCTCTTTTATATGTGTAAAGGAAAGGATTAACTTGTTTCTTACTATAAAGGGAGAGTGTGAATTTCATGTGAACTCCTAGTGAAATTAAGACAAATTATTTGACTTCTTTCACTTTTTGTAAATTAAAATAAAATACAACGCTATTAGTGGTATTATACACACCGTATTCGGCGCGATGGAGATCTAAAATGTTTTTCACAATGGATAACCCAAGGCCGGTACCTCCAGTATGACGGCTACGAGAAGCGTCTAAACGGTAGAAGCGATCCCAAATTTTTTCAAGGCTTTCTTCTGGAATAGGATTACCTGTGTTTTCAATTTCGATTTTCACTATATCTTCCGTTTCTACAACAGAGACATGTATTTTTTCACCATCTGGAGTATATCGAATTGCATTGCTAAGTAAGTTTACAACTACTTGCTCAATACGGCTACGATTTGCTTTAACAAATAGAGAAGAGTCAGCATGGATGTCCACTTGTAAATGTTTTTCCTCCATACTAAATAATAATTTTGTATAGATTTGTTGAATTAATTCACCGATTGAGAATGTCGACATTTCTAGTTTGTACGTACCAGATTCTAGTTTTGCTAATTCTAACATTTCAACAATGAGCCTGTTCATATTATCTGTCTCTTCCAAAATAACATTGGTATAATATGTCGTATCTTTACTTACGCCATCTTGAATACCTTCAGCGAAGCTACGAATAACACTAAGTGGTGTTTTTAATTCATGAGATACACCAGAAATGAATTCTTTTCTCGTTTTTTCTAATTGACGTTCGCGTTCAATATCTTGTTGTAATTTTGTATTGGCAACATTTAATCGGTCGATGCGATCTTTTAAATTTACAGAGAGTGTATTAATACTACTTGATAACCCGCCAATTTCATCGTCTGCTGTAACAGGTAACTTCTCGCTAAAATCAAAGTTGGCCATTTTTTTTGTAACGCGATTTATCTTAATTAATGGTTTAACAATGATTTTTGAGTAGTAGAAGGATAACAAAATAATAACGAGAAATACGATAATTAAGGCATAGACATAATAATCTTTTAAAACGAGCATCGCTTCATTAACAGGTTGTAAAGATGCTATCGCAAAAGCGTACTCCTTAATTTCTCCGTTTTCCATAATAGGCTTTACAAAGACACTGTTTTTTATATTTTCCCCACTATCTAAAATATACGTGTTTAATTGATTTGAATTAGAAGTACCTTGTCTAATAGTTCTTGCAAAATATTGAACAGCTTGTAATGTTTCAAAATCCTTTGCAAGACGAACCTCAGTCTTGGAAGGAAGCTGTAATTTAGATATTACCCCAGTAAAATGGATTGGAGAACCAGTATTATCATATCGATTTTTAAGTTTATTTTTAGATGGATTACCACTAATGG
>NZ_JBFPJI010000329.1:0-3491 GCF_040838205.1 Bacillus sp. S4 | reverse complement strand
AACTTATGTTATCCCATTACCTCTCCATACATATCATAAAGCTTTAGTGCCATCATTAAATTGAATCTTACTTCGGCATGATTTAAATCAGCTGAAATGAGCGACTCTATTTTTTCAAGCCTGTACAAAAGTGAACTCCTATGAATATAGAGTTCTTCTGCAGCGTTTTTTACATTTCCATTATTTTGCAAAAAAACATGTAATGTATTATATAAGTCTATATTCTTTCCTTCTGAATATTTAAGTAGTGGACCAATTTGTCTATTAATAAATAGGTCTACGGCTGAAGAATGATTTAAATGATGTAAAATGGCATACGATCCTAGATCTTCAAATAGGGCAAACCCCTGTTTGCGAAAGCGACTGTCTAAAATATTTAGAGCTTGTATTGCCTGCTGATAACTAATAAAATAGTCTTCTAGTTGCTGCGTACCCCCACCAATCCCTATCAATACACTACAGGAAATAGGTGATGAACCTATCCATTTTTGGATGCTATGATATAATGATTCCCAAAATTTTTTCGAGCTGTTTTTCTGCTTTTCAATGGGCACAATTAAGAGTTGCTCCTCAATATGGGAGGCAGCTAAAATGCCAGTTCCTAGTTCCGGGAGACGCGACTTAATCAAATCCCATATAAGTGATTTTTTCGCTTGCTGTTCGAGGATGTTCCCTTTTCTTAATTCTTTCTCCTCAAGAGAAATCGACAATACAGCTATTCGATGGTTTTTGAAAAGATCCCATTGATACAAGTTTGCATATTGCAAAATACTATCTCGATCTTCTATTTTTTCAGTGAGCAATTTACTAATAAAACTGTCTTTCATCTGCTCTTTCGTGTCTAGAACGAGCTTTTGTTTAATAAACTGAATTGAGCAAATATTACGAGCTAAATCAACCGTCAATTGATCAAATTCATCCATTCTCCCGCTAGGTCTTCGCACCGCTAAATAACCTAGTAAATTACCGCCCCCATTGATTAACCAAAATGAAAAACAATAACCAATATGTTTTGGATCATTAACATGAAAAGTATCAGTGATTCGTTGCTTTCTTCGTTCTTCTCTTGCCAATTCAGCTAGTTGTTCTGTTAGCTGGTTACCGTTCTCTGTTTTCTCAGTATTAAATGAAACAGGCTGCATAAAGCTATCAAAAATAATAACAGAGTCCTGAAACAGACTGCCAAGCATTGTTGTAATTCCTTCAAAGTTATTATCCTCGACCGTTTCTTTTAACAAAGCTTGTTGGTAATCTAAGAGAAGATGAAGGCGTTGCTTATGTTCTTTCTCTCCATTATATAGCCTTGCATTATCAAGTATAGTGGCCAAATGATTAGCAAGCATTTCCAATGCTTTTAAATCGTCCTTCGAAAAGACTCCTTCACGTTTATTTTCAACATGTAGAACTCCAATTGGTTTCATGTCAATAACCAACGGAACCGTAACCTGTTCACCACCAATGGTCTCAAAAAATGGAAAGTGCTCTTTGAGTACATATTTTTCCTCAACCATGATTTTCTGTGGACACTCCATTTCCCCATATGAAGGCGGCTGAAAAACAAAACAGTTTTCCTCCTCGTTATAAAGGTAAATACATGCAAAATTCGCATCTGTTCCAATTCCAGCTTTAGAAGTTAACTCAAATATATGCTGTTCTAACGGTACATCTAGCGAAAGATTCTTACTAATCCATCCAAATCCTTCGATTTTTTTAAACTGCGCTTCCTTTTGTCTAGCCACTGCTATAGCCACTGCTAAGTCTTTTCCAAACTCCTCAAATGATATTTCCATATCTAAAAGAGGAACATGACTTAAAAAGGCAACGATACAAAAACCAAAATGCTGTATGTCATCTTTTAGTGGGACGGTAAACCAAGTCTTCACACCAGCATGTTTCAATGTTTCCGCCAGGACGCACTCCCCTGGAGAATCTGCCGTTTGATCCGTTATGCTTTGATATTGAAGTTTCGAAGAACATTCATCAAAATGAAGAGGAAAGGCTGAAGCTAAGGAAGTTAAATTCCCGCTCCATGCTCTTGGTAAAAACTGCCCTCCTTCATTTAAAATTACAGCTACAAAGTCACAATATAGTTCAGCGCAAAAGGAATCGGTTAAATACTGAAATGCTTCTTCTTCAGTATCAATCTTAATAAGCTGACGTGATGTGTTACGTAAATGATATTCTACTTTTTTCATTAGCTTCTCTCTTTTGTTGTCAGCCACGAACCATCTCCTCCATTTCACCTTTTCTATCTATTGTAAAAGAAGAGATACATATTAGGAAAGGAAATATATCAAGATTCTTTTATATGAACTACCAACTACACACCACTTAACACCCTTTCGGGTTGTTTGAAGTGGGTGCTTCTTGGGAATTAGATACTTTTTACGAAGCCATAAAGATAATACCTACCCCTAAGGAAAATATCAATTACATAGCTAATTTTAGTAAGTTGATACTTGCATTTACATCTCTGTCATGACCAAAAATAGTTATTTTTTGTTTTCCCGTCCAGTACCCATCATAGATAAGTTCACCAAATAATTCATGGTTTATTTTTTTCATATTATAGAAAAAAACACAGAACTTACGTTCTGTGTTTTTTAATTTATATACGCACGAACTAACTGTTGCTATCTTCAATCAATACACACGCATTTTTCATGAATTTTTCTCTAGTAAACTAGAATTATAATTAGGTGCCAGTACGATATTCGTATAGGTTCCTGTACCCGAAAGGTACTTGTATCTATGTTCTAAACCGGCTGGAATAAAAACGGATGCAGGGCTCTCAATGATTTGAGATTCTCCTTCAATTTCCACTTCACATATAAGGCCTATACCATCTATTTTGTTCCCCCAGAAAATAAAAGCACTATCACAATGATGTGCATGAACATCTACATCTCCTTCTAAGTTATCCTCTATATGTGCATCGTAAAATACACGCTGTATCACATAAAATGATGCTCGTTCATCAGTTCTATAATCCATCTGTACCCAACGTTCTCCTGGACCATCTCGATGATATAAAAGCTCAGATGCTCCCTTTACAAATGGTTTACTAACTCGCAAAGACTTTGAAAGCCTAGACCCTTTTCTCTCTATGCGTTTTTGTTGTATGTTCCTTACTCTTCCTATCATTTCAGGTTGAATACTCTCGTATGCTGAGTAATTCTGCTGAACAGCTTTCATATGATAGGATGCGGTATGGGTAAATACATTATTTCCAATAATTGGTCTCCAATGATCTACTTTACAACCAGTAGCTAATTGAAGAGATTGAGTTAATTCAGGGATCATCTGTAGTTTAAAGTACGGATGATTACGCTTTTGAGATAATAAAACGGATAAATTTAGCAGGTCCACAATCCCGGCACGTTCACCTATTCCGCACAACGTGGTATCAATAACAGATGCTCCTGAATCAATTGCCGCAAGAGCATTTGCCATGGCTAATCCTAAATCATTATGAAGATGAACTTCAATCT
>NZ_JBFPJI010000328.1:0-3502 GCF_040838205.1 Bacillus sp. S4 | reverse complement strand
GAATATATATTTAAGAGGTTTTGCATGGATAAAGACAATAAAAATGGTAGGTGATATTTTGAAAAATCTTGTCATTGGGCTTATTGCACTAGTACTTATTGTGGCAGGAGGATTTTACATAAAAAAATATCAAGAAACTGTAGAAACGACCGGAGATGTTCAAGAAGTGAAATGGGATGTGAAGAATAAAAAGGGAAATGAAAAAGTCGATATTTCGTTTCAATTGCTAAATAAAATGAATAATGAAGTTCGTGGTGTGAACGATCAAATTCGAGCAGTGATAGTGGATGGGAATTTGAAAAACATACAACAAACGAAGCCTATATTTGCTGGAAATGGATCGTATAAGCTATCTTCAGATGTAGCAAAAGGTGAAGAGTACACGATATTTTTGTATGAAGATGAAAACAAGTCCGTGGAATCATTTTCTAAGAAAGATTTTGGTGAAGAAAAAAAGGAGAAAAACAAGGACAAGAATAAAAAGAAACTACCTGTCGATACTGTACTTACAAAAAATATAGGAGAGCATCAAGTGTCTCTTTTATTTGGTGCATTACATCCGAATGAGGCAACGACATTAACATTTCAGTTTCAAGCGAAAAAGGGAGAAAAGCTGAAATTAAATTCAGGGAGAGGTGAAGTCAACACTCTATATATCGTTGATGAAACGAGAAAACATTTTTTATATGCCATTCCTGTTGATACGGATGAACAATTACAATATCGTATTACATTTCCAGAAGAAGGAACATATAAAATATGGGGGAATTTCTATATAAACGGTAAGAAGTATGAAAAGGAGTTTAGTATACAAGTGCAAAAACGAAAAAACAGCTAAGTACTTAGCTGTTTTTTCGTTTTCCTATTAATTTTGTTACAGAGAGCATTGTAATTGGTAAAGAATGATTCTTTCGAAATGCTAAATATTTTCCACTCCATGCAGGTTTGTATTTTTCTTTGAAATGTCGTAAACCGCTGAAGCTATATGTGTAACGAACGTTATTAAATATTGCAGCAGCAACTCGTTCAGACCAGAACGATTGCGTTGATAAACCGACATTTGAGAGTGGTGCCATACCAATATTAAAGGAATGGTATTCATTTTCTTTTGCCCAGTGGAATAAGTGGATAAAAATTGCATCCATAATTCCGCTAGGGGCATCTGGATAATAACGCATTAAATCAACAGATAATATGCCACTTTGATATACTGGCATAAAGGTTGTGAATGCAATGATTTTTCCCTCTGCATCAGATAATGTAGCGATAGGGGCACGACTAATATACTCACGATCGAAGTACCCAAGTGAAAATCCTTTCTCTTTTTTTCCGCCGAGCCAAGCATCAGACACTTTCTTTAATTCCTTGTATAATTCGTCTGAGAATGGTGGCTCATGAATAGAGAATGTATAACCTTCTCGTTCAAAACGGTTGAAAGTAGCTCGCATACCAGCACGTTTTTTTCCTGTTATTGTAAAGGTATTTAAATCAACGACAGCCTCTTCGCCAAGTTTAAAGAAGTTGTAGCCGAAATCGTGGTATAAGCTCATCCATTTGCTTTCAATTTGATAGAATACGCAAATATACCCAAATCGATCAGCTTCAGCTAAAAATTCTTGTAACACAGTGCGGTAGGAGGATGGATCACCAATTGGATCACCTAGTACAACAAGACGTTTTCCAGTAATTGAAAAGAGAAGAAGTGCTTTTCCGTCACTACTGAAGAAGAACTGTTTATCTCCTAAAAAACCTAAATGACTAAGTACGTTCCCACCATGTTCATCTAAGAAGTTTTCTAACCTTTTATCATTTGCTGGTTGCCCGGGAAATTGACTACGGTAACGATTGGCAATTAGTGAACCGATAAGTAAAAAAGTAGGAACGAAAAAGGCTGCTGCTAATGCACTTCGTTTAACTTGTGTAATATTTCGAACGACAAAATCAGGTTGGAACGCTTCTTTTGCACCCGCAAATAAAATACCTAAGTTTTTATATAAATATAACGTAAGTAATAAGAAGATAAACACTTTTACGATGTCAGAAAGAGAGACTTCCATTTTCTCGCGTACAAATCTTTTACGAAGCATATACAACACAGCAAGTACGATTAATAAAATAAAGGTTTCTTCAATATCAATTCCTTTTAGGGTATTAAAAATTGCTGCTCCAATTAAAGAAACAATCGTCATATAGTAAGAACGCTTTGTTCCATAATATATGCCTCGCGAAAGAATCAGGAGGAGAATACCGAATGTTAATGATAAGCTAAAAGAAAATTGAATAAGGTGCTTTGGAGCTAAAATATGTAAGGCGTGAGCTCGATTTATACTAGTCGGTAAAATTGTTGATAGAATAACCATTAAGCCAGCGAATACGGTTAAAGCGGCGGATGCCCATGAACCTAATTTCCCTAAAAAATCACGTTGTAAAGTCCAAATTACACCAGTTGTTTCTAATGCAGGTGCAATAAATGGTTTATCTTCAATTTTTTTTATGGCCGCTCCTGTCATTTCAAATGCTGCAAAAATGAGACCAAGGCAGAATGGTAAGATGTAATAGACAAGTCGATATAATAACATAGCGGGTAGTAATACGCCTGTATCAACTCCGTATTGTCCTAGTCCGGTTAAGAAAACAAGATCAAATGAACCAAGGCCACCAGGGACAAGACTTACGACACCAGCTAAAGCAGCAATTACATAAACACCTAAAAACTTTTGAAATTCGATATCAATTCCAAACAATATTAAAATGACGTACATAACGATACCAGCAGATACCCACTCGACTAATGAAACTAATGAATATAAAACAGTTGGATTTTTCTCTTCTTCTTCAGTCTCTTGTCCGTCTAGCTGTTTTGTTTTTCTATTTTTAATTTTAGAAAACCCAATATATATAGGAACGAAAAGAGCAAAGAAGATAAGAACAGGCCATAACCACGGTTTTTCGTGCAGAATAAAACTAGTGTCTAATATCCCAATAAGGCCGAGGAATGACAGAATGGCTAATCCGTTAATAAAAGCGGTTGTCATCCAAGCAATACTTTTAATAAGTTTCCCATTCTCTTTTATATGTGGACGATAGAGCATTGTACGTACACCGGCACCAACAAGACCACCAAAACCGATAAATCCATTTAAAGTGTTTGCAATCCATGAGATACGGAAAATCTTTTGTACAGGTATATCTGCTTTTAAGTAACGAAGCATAACAAAGTCATAAAAGAACATTGTTGAAACGGCAAATGCACCGAGTGTAATCGCTAAAAATACCCCACCAGTTGGAATGTTTTTAATTGTTTCAATTGCTTCTAAAAAAGAAATGCCCGCTAATTCTTTTTTAGCTTGAAAGAAAACAATTGTTAAGACAACAAATGGGAAGATTATTTTCCCGATTTGTAAGAAACGTTTCCATGAAAACGACATAAATACAACTCTCCTTGTGTAAGAAAACTGAGACAATAATATTATTATGACAAACTTCAAGAAAAATAAAAAGG
>NZ_JBFPJI010000327.1:0-3505 GCF_040838205.1 Bacillus sp. S4 | reverse complement strand
ATGCGAAGCATGGGGAAACATTTGAAGATCAAGTATTATATCATTATGAATTTATCGGGGATCGTCTCGTTATTGGTAAATTTTGTTGTATTGCGTCTGGAGTTACCTTTATTATGAACGGAGCGAATCATCGAATGGATGGATTTTCGGCATATCCATTTAATATTTTTAGGAATGGCTGGGAGAAATTCACACCACAGTTATCTGATCTGCCCTATAAAGGAGATACAGTGATTGGAAATGACGTTTGGGTTGGTATGGACACAACTATTATGCCTGGAATAAAAATAGGTGATGGTGCAATAATTGCAGCTAAATCTGTTGTGACTAAAGATGTCGCACCATATACAATTGTTGGTGGAAATCCTGCAAATAAAATAAAAGAGAGATTTTCAAATGCAATAATAGATGAATTATTGCAGATTCAATGGTGGAATTTTGACATTGAAAAAATAACCGGAAATATTGATGCTATTGTACAAGGAGATATTGAACCATTAAGAAAGTTAAAAAGGTAATAAAAAATGCATGACAAAGAGTATCATACCTCCGAATTTTGTTAATGATAATAGAACAAGGAGGTGTGATACTATGGCACAAGACGTTTTATGTGAAGTAAACAACTGTAAATTTTGGGCTAACGGCAATAAATGTAGTGCAGATGCAATTTATGTAGTAAGTCATAAAGGTAAACATGCATCTACAACTGAAGAAACAGATTGCAAAACTTTTGATCCAGAAGTATAAATTTTTGAAGGGTAGCCAAATCGTGGTTGCCCTTTTATTAATTATAGTATTGATAATAAATCTCATTTTCATTCATTGTTTTTAACTTTTCTTTTTATTTTTTCATATTTTCTTCATAAGTGATGTAATCCAGAGCAATTCATGTTCAATACGTGATTTACTAAATTCAATGACTTCTGTAATAAAAGATGAGCTAACATGTAAAGATTGAATAGCAGTAAGTTGTTTATGTAGTACGTCTTGGCGTATTGTTAAAATTTCTTTTCTAGCTTCGTAATCAAGTTTTTCAAATAGCGCGATACGCACAAGGAACTCAGCGTTATTTGTCGCAATCTTTTCGGGAAACTCTCTTAACATTTCAGAAAAAATTTCTTCTCCTGTTTCAGTTATGTCGTACATATTTCGGTTTGGCTTTCCGACTTGTTTATGTATTTTTTTCGTTATAGCGCCCATATTTTCGAAGCGCCGAAGAGCGGGATACAGTGTATTATGATTTAATTCGAAATTCTCACCTAACCGATTTTGAACATTTTTCTTTATTTCATATCCATGTTTTGGTCCAGTCGTTAATTCTGCTAGTAATAAAATGTCAACGTACATAAAAATCCCCCTTATATATTTCTCAAGTTCTCCAATGAAAAATCTCCTTTAACATATGTTAAAATAACATATGTTAGATTATACAACTTTGAACGACCGACCTATCACTTTTATTGTAAAAGAAAAGGGAGGAAAGAACTATGGCTTCGCCTGAAAATGTGATTTTAGTTCATGAAATTTCAAAGCTAAAAACAAAAGAAGAATTGTGGAATCCGTATGAGTGGTATGAATTTATGAGGGATAACCATCCGGTTCATTATGATGAGGAGCAGGATGTATGGAATGTTTTTTTATACGATGATGTAAATCGAGTTTTATCGGATTATCGCTTATTTTCCAGTAGAAGGGAACGAAGACAATTCGCAATCCCACCTTTAGAAACTAGAATAAATATAAATTCTACTGATCCACCAGAACATCGCAATGTACGTTCTATTGTTTCTAAAGCATTTACTCCAAGAAGTTTAGAACAATGGAAACCTCGAATACAGGCTATCGCAAATGAACTTGTACAACATATCAGAAAATATAGTGAGGTTAATATCGTTGAAGAGTTTGCTGCACCTTTACCTGTTACCGTCATATCCGATTTATTAGGAGTGCCAACAACTGACCGTAAAAAAATTAAAGCATGGTCTGATATTTTATTTATGCCGTATAGTAAAGATAAATTTAACGATTTGGATGTGGAAAAAGGAATTGCGTTAAATAAATTTAAAGCATACCTTCTTCCAATTGTTCAAGATAAAAGATATCATTTAACCGACGATATTATTTCAGATTTAATACGAGCTGAATATGAAGGCGAAAGATTAACCGATGAAGAAATTGTAACTTTTTCTTTAGGGTTATTAGCGGCAGGTAATGAAACTACTACAAATTTAATTATTAATAGCTTTTATTGCTTTTTAGTGGATTCCCCTGGAATATATGAAGAGTTAAGAAAAGAACCTACATTAATTCCAAAAGCGATTGAGGAGGTTTTACGCTATCGCTTTCCCGTTACATTAGCTAGGAGGATTACAGAGGATACAAATATATTTGGACCTTTTATGAAAAAGGATCAAATGATTGTTGCATGGGTAAGTGCAGCAAATTTAGATGAGAAAAAGTTTTCACAAGCCTCTAAATTTAATATACACCGAATAGGAAATGAAAAGCATTTAACCTATGGTAAAGGTCCTCATTTTTGCTTAGGGGCACCACTTGCACGTTTAGAAGCCGAGATTGCATTAACTACCTTTATAAATGCTTTTGAAAAAATAGAGCTATCTTCATCTTTCAATTTAGAAAAATGTATATTGGAAAATGAACAAACTTTGAAATTCTTACCTATTCGCTTAAAAACTCAATAAACTGTTCAGCAAGGTACAAAATTACTGTACCTTGTTTTTTATTTCTCAATTGTAAATTTTTAGCGGGCTATTTAGTATGGAAGTGTGTGAAAAAGAGTGGAGGAGGATGCTTATGTTAACGTGTAATGGAAGTAAAACGTTTCAAACATTTATTAAAACTGTAACGGATTTAATTGATAGTAATTTATTAGAAGACCAAATTGTTTGTGCGATTGAAAAATTACTAGAAGAACTTTTAGAAAAGAAAACATGGCTTCCGCTAGAAAAACAGAAGGCGAATTCGGCTCAATATGCACGACACTTGTTATATGAAGATCCTTTAAAGCGATTTGAAGTATTAGCTCTTGTATGGAAAGATGGACAATCTACACCTTTACATGATCATGATGGTACATGGGGAGTAGAAGGCGTTTTTTCAGGAAGGATAATGGTGCAGAACTTTATACAAACTAAGCAGCTTGAAAATTCACTTGTTTATTTAACCCATACAGGAAATCTTTATTTGGGAGAAGGAGAAACAGATAAAGTCATTCCACCAGCTGATTGTCATATTCTTAAAATAGCTGAATGCGAAAGCGTTGTCACGATTCATATTTACGGAAAACGTTTAGAAAAGTTTAAAGTATATGTCCCAACTGAAGAAAAGAATGTGTATATGTGTGAGACAAAATATATTAGTTATAGTTCATAGTTTAAAATCAAAAGCTTTTCTTTAAAGAGAAAAGCTTTTGATTTTATTTTTAATTATTTCTTGACCTGAAACGCTTTTCATGAATTATAAATAAGGAGTACTTCATGAGATC
>NZ_JBFPJI010000326.1:0-3507 GCF_040838205.1 Bacillus sp. S4 | reverse complement strand
AAATAATATAAAGACCTCCAATAAGAATTATGACAGATAGTGTGGTTTCCAGAATATCAAATGACACACCTCCAGTTTGATAGTTTTTTTGAAAAAACGAAGTTATTACAGCAGATATCGTATCTATTCCAAATTGAATAGCAAGTAGTAAACTAATAATAAAACCAATTGTTGAAAATTTTTCAAACATTGTTTGTTGAGGTAGGGCGGCAATTAATTCGTCACAATACGTTGGAAGATCCTCCCCAAATACATCATAAGCATTTTTTCCTTCTTTTTGAGATTCAAGAAGGTGGTCTAAAATCTCCAATAATAGTTCTTCTGATTGCCTTTCAGGAACATTTGAACAGCGAATATACACTAACATATTTCCATAAGCTAGTTCATTTTCTTCTGTTAGTAGCTTTCTTTTTTCATTATTCATTTTAGCCATTTCATCTGGTTTCATTTTGTTTTTCCCCTCCTAGTAACCGATTTACAGTTGTTGATACCATATCCCAACTTTCCTTAAATGCCTCTAATTGTTCTAATCCCTTCTTTGTTAAATGATAATACTTACGTTTAGGTCCTAGATTAGAGGTTTTCAAAGTTCCTTCGATTAACTTTTCTTTTTGCATACGCAATAAAAGTGGATAAATACTGCCCTCACTTACGAACGTAAAGCCATATTGATTCAATTTGGTACTTAGTTCATAACCGTATACTTCTTCTTGTGAGATGATATATAAAATACAGCCTTCTAATACACCTTTTAGCATTTGGCTATGCATCGATTCATCTCCTTTCAGTAGGTTGCTATGCAAGTTAGTATGTAGTTAGAGTGTAACATCAGGTAACTTGCTTTGCAAGTCACCTGTTAGTCTTTTAATAAAGAATATGTAAAAAGACAATAAAGCTATTAAATTTTAAAACCTAAAACAAGCATAACCCCGTTCTAAATTTAGGACGGGGTTAAAATATAGTCGTTTAATTTTCGACATAAGATACTTCACTGTACTTAAAAATATAACAATAAAGTCGTTTAAAAATCTAAGTTTTATTCAACAATAGCGCCCGATAATTGAACAAGATAAATTCCAAGGTTTCCCCCATTTATGTATAACAACTTTACTTCTATTATAAATTTAAAGCGTTATGAAGAATGAATACGAATCAACGCTTCCGCCTGATTAATGCTTTCTTTTAAATAAATTGGCGAATTGGGGTGATTTAATATTTCATCAGTAGTTAACCATAATACTTCTTCAACCTCATCGTGACTTTTAGAAAATGCCTCCCCCGATTCATATTCGCAAAGAAAAACAATATCCACAACATTTTCACCTGTATCGGTTACGAATGACGTACTATGTACATAATTTAGCCTGTCTTTTACGCTCACACCGACTTCTTCTAATATTTCTCGCTTTACTGTTCTCTCTAATATGTCTGATGAATTCCCTTCTATATCTACCTTACCTCCCACAAGAGAAAGCCAACCACCAGCATGTTCCTCTTTTTTGCTTCTTTCAATAATAAGCCATTTATCATTTTTCCTTATAGCACCTTCAACATTTACGATAAACATTTTAAAGTACCTCCTATAAATTATCCTTATTAATTTCGGGTATTTCCTATGCTTTGTAGCTTGTTCAAAAGCATAACCAAGTGTTTTTTGCCCTTTTTTATTTTCATATATGTACTCCCTTTCGAAAGCAAACGTATTTCTATATATATTGCTTTTATTATACCGTCTATCGTAGTTTTTAGGATATCGCTCTTTTACGTTTACAATTAAACAGCTTTATTATCACTGCACAGCTTGAATATAAACTAATGCGTGAAACGGCAACACCGATATTACCACAAAAGGCAGAAAAAAATAGCCCTACTTTGGCAGTGGACTTGTTGTTTAGCTATAAGCGCGCTATACGCTATTAGCTATATGCCAGGGGTATTGTATATATTGCATGTACTCAAATCATAATTTTAGATTGCAGCTGTTCCATTACAAAAAGTATTAAACTAACTAGCAAATATGCGATTGTTATATGGGAAATAAGGACAATTCTGAGACTGCATACTTAATAAAACAAGTATGTTTTTTTCTATAAATCTTTCAAAAGAAAAAAAGGCGTAATCCTTGATACATAAGGGATAAGCCTCTTTGCTTACCTCTTGCAATAGTATGTAATGGAAATACCTATATATGATATCACAAATTAATGTTATATTTCCCCAATCAGGATGAATACCACTATCCAACCATCTGTACTTTCCATATAATTGAAATATTCTATGTGTTGAGGTGAAATCATGGATTCTTCTTCGTTTTACACTATTGTAATCATAATTGCTGCGTTAGTCATATGGCGTAGAACTTTGGCAATGTATCGCCCTATTAAAGGAAACGGAACCCGCATTCTCTTACCCATACTATTTTTGTTACTCCCCTGCATTCACATCATCTTAAATCCAAAAGCACATGCCGCTGGCTGGGTATGGATTTGTGCAGCTATCTTTGGATTTCTTTTGTCAATTCCACTTATTTGGACCACTCACTATGAACTCCGATTCGATCAGCATATTTATGCTGTAAGAAACAAGAGCTTTATTATTACCTTTCTCATCGTACTTATTATCCGTTTTTTACTTCGTGATTATTTAAAATGGCTAGGTCCAGAAACAGAAGCAGCACTATTTATGACTGTAGCACTGGGATATATCTTACCTTGGAGAATTATCTCTTTCATCAAATTTCGTCAACTATACAAAAGTCGAATCCAAACTAACAATAACATTGACTTACGATAACACTAATTATGTGAATGGAAAGTACTTTCAGAACTTCTGAGGGGACTTTCCAGGTTTTGCAATACATTGGTTTTATGCTAACAAAAGATGCTTATTTTTTTGAAGAACTATGTTAATTTTGAGGAACAAAGGGACAGATTTACTGCCCCCTATTGTTTACTTATTTTGATTTTTTTTGGGCTCTTAATGCGATTTTTTCAAGTCCATTTTCTCCCGCAAATTCTACATCTGCTTTTGGTACAGCATTTTTATTGTTCTTCAATTGATTATTCTTATTTTTAGCCATTTTTTCACCACCCTTGTAGCTTGATTTAGTTATTCCTTCAAGGATGCCAACTATAATAAATACACTATATACAGATAGCGGAGTTGTGTTTATTCGTCATCAGCACCCACGATTTTAGTTTGCTTTCTTTTTTGTAGCCTATGCGATTTGATTTACTTCTTTAAATAAACTGCCCCATTCGCTCAATAAGAAATTGAATACAAAGCGATTGCACCCAATGGTTTTAACAATTAATATTTTTTGTTCCTTCGTTGGATAGATACGAAATTTATATGCTTTGTTGTAGATTTTGAATAAAGTTTGATGATTTTTGTGATCCTTGCTCAATTAAGGCGCCCGATTATTGAAGTTCGGTTTTAGGCTAATCCACTTCACATATTTACTTAAGGGAGTGCTTTTTAATAGTGTGTTAGAGCACTATATAATAT
>NZ_JBFPJI010000325.1:0-3559 GCF_040838205.1 Bacillus sp. S4 | reverse complement strand
ATCTTTACGTTTTAATCATAAAAATGAAACAAAGAAAAAATAATTGTAAAGAAGGAAGGACTCTTTTATTGTTTCGTCATATATATAGAGAAATAGTGCAATGAAAGGAAATTTTCCGAGGTGGAGATTGTATTTCCAATTTGAGCGCAGTAAAAGAGGTGAGAATCTTGAACTTTGATATTGTAGGACAAAAAGCATATATAAAAGATGGGCCGCATCGGAACCGAATTGGAACTGTAAAGAAAAATGAAAAACAATTAGAAACCCACTTTGCTATTGTAATTGGGGAACAAAGTATTGCTGTAGAGCTAAAGGATATCGTGTTAGTTGGAGTAGATGTAGGACAATTTCATACATGGTGCGAGCAAAATGGTTATTTGTAAAAGGACGGGCTGTGAGATAATGAAATATATTTGAGAAAAGAGAATATGTTATTGTATTCTCTTTTTCTGTGTGTAAGGAGGCGGAAATGAAGTATAAAGAACAAAATTTTACATTGGAATTGAAAGAGAAAATTCAATGCATGGAAAAGGAAATAGAGCGAATATCACTTAAACTTTGTAAAGAGTATTCACATTTATACATAGAAAAAAATATGAAATTATGTATGGAATTTGCAAGAGATAAGGAGAATCCCTTTGAAATGGGCTATTATTCATCAGTTTCTATAGCGGTATTAGATGAAGAAGAGGAGATGATTGAATTTTACATCATTCCAATTTGGAAATGCGAAAATGTTTTTTTAGGAATGCCAATTCAATCGAGAATATTGGGGAGTAAGAAAATAGGGGAACTTGTTGATGAATCTTACTATGAGATTGAAGAGGAGTTAAAAGAGCAACTAGAAGAATACTTGGAGTGATAACTTTCAAGATAAGATGTATAGAGATGGAATATAATAAAAAAAGACGCTAACAGTAAATTGTTAGCGTCCTTTTTATTATGATGCAATCTCACCAGTTTTTACAGCATCTTGATTGTACGTATCCTGATCTAATTCACCAAGCCATTTACTAGAAATAAGACCTGCTGTCATAGAACCACTTACGTTAAGAGCAGTACGACCCATATCGATTAATGGTTCAACTGAGATAACAAGAGCGACAATGCCGATTGGTAAGTTCATTGTAGATAGTACGATTAACGCTGCGAATGTTGCACCGCCACCAACGCCGGCAACACCGAATGAGCTAATAGCAACGACAGCGATTAAAGTTAAAATGAATTGTGGTTGTAATGGATCAATTCCTACAGTTGGAGCGACCATCATAGCAAGCATCGCTGGATAAATACCTGCGCAACCGTTTTGACCGATAGATACCCCAAAGGATGCAGCGAAGTTAGCGATTCCTTCAGAAATACCAAGTTTTTCTTTTTGTGCTTCAATATTTAATGGCATTGCACCAGCACTAGAGCGAGATGTGAATGCAAATGTTAATACAGGGAAAACTTTTTTCAAATATTGAATTGGATTTAAACCAGATAATGCGATTAATAATAAGTGAATGATAAACATTACGATAAGAGCTACGTAAGAAGCTAACACGAAGTTACCAAGTTTTAAAATAGCATTTATATCGCTACCAGCAACTGTCTTTGCCATAAGAGCTAATACGCCGTATGGAGTCAGGCGTAAAATTAACGTTACCATACGCATTACGATTGCATATACAGCATCAAGCATCTTCTTAAATAGCTCTGCTTGTTCTGGATGCTTTCTTTTTACACCGAGAAAGGCAATACCGATAAATGCTGCAAATATTACAACAGAAATTGTTGATGTTGGACGAGCACCTGTTAAATCAAGAAACGGATTTGTAGGCAACAGTTCTAATAATTTGTCTGGAATTGTTGTCTTTTCAATAGAAGTAAATCTTTCTTCTACTAATTTCAGACGAGCGGATTCTGCATCACCTTGTTGTAATCCTGTTGCTGATACATCAAATCCTGCGCTTGCAGCTATACCGACAGCTGCGGCAATTCCTGTAGTAAGAATTAAAATTCCGATAATAAGACCACTGATTTTACCAAGGTTTTTCGTTAATTGTAATTTTGTAAATGCTGAAATAATAGATACTAAAATAAGTGGCATAACGATCATTTGAAGTAACTTCACATAACCGTTACCAATTAAACCGAACCAGGTATTTGATTCGATAATTACTTTAGAAGTAGGCTCATAAATAAATTGTAATATAAGACCGAAGATAATTCCGACTCCTAAAGCAGTAAATACACGTTTATTAAAAGATACATGCTTACGTTGCATATAATACAATACGCCAACTAAAATGAGCATGACTGTGATGTTAATTCCGACAAGCAGTGTATTCATGTTAATTCCCCCTAATTCCAATGTGTTATATAGAATATAAGGTAATAAAACCTATAAGTCAACTAGGGAATTGCGGAATTAAAAAAAAGATGGCAAATTGCCATCTTTTAATGTCCAGCTCCAGGGACAAGTAAAAATGTTGTGTACCATGTAAATCCGATGAAGAAAACGGTTAAATATGCCCCGAATACGTATATATACATACGCTCTGTTAATTTTAAATAACTTAAAAGTACGAAGAATCCTGTTTGTCCTAAAAATAGTAGTGCGGTCGAATGCATATCCCCTACGTAAAACATAACCGAGAAAATTCCAGTCCAAAAGCCGAGAACGCGAAACATGCGCTCCATGCCATCTCCCTCCTTTTCTAAAAAAAAGTAAAACCTCTTTTCATTATAGTTTATTTTTCTAACTATTGTAAATATTCATTCGTATAAAAGAAAGAAGCCAATTATAATATTGACTTCTTCTTAGTTGAAAAACTAAATTTGAACTTTATAGTTACAAGATTTGCATCCATCTAGTAGACTATCGTTTCGTGTTAATTCCATGTTCGGGAATAGGATTTCAAAAATCCCCTTCATCATATCTCCGTGCATATTACAAATTTCAGTCGGATGATGCGCAGCAACTTCTTTAAATGGGCAATTGTGTACATCATAGAAAATTTTTGTGCCATCTGTACTTAATTCAAAAGCAGGAGATAAACCAGCTGTTGAGAATGCTTCTTTTGCGATTAGCATTTTTTGTTCTATCGTCAATGCTTCTGCACTTACATTTAAGCGATGCATATGTTGTTGCATTAATTCTTTGCCGAATTGTTTCCCTGTTTCATATAGCGCTTTTTCACCAGCGCTACCTAAGCTTAGCAGTGAATTAAATGCTATCTGCGCTAATAATTGATAATCGCGAAATGGGAATTGTAACTGGATGACATCTTGAGA
This sequence comes from Bacillus sp. S4, assembly GCF_040838205.1. Lineage (NCBI taxonomy): Bacteria > Bacillati > Bacillota > Bacilli > Caryophanales > Bacillaceae > Bacillus > Bacillus sp. S4. Next base: position 280 of record NZ_JBFPJI010000325.1, on the reverse strand, counting down.
CAAGACGTATAGTCTGCTTGGTCTGCCGCCTTTCCCAGTTTTTTTTGTTTCTGATTTGAGCATATTAACATCTTCTAATTTAGATAAATGTAAACGCGCTACGTTTGGATGAATGTTAAACTCATCTGCAATTTCTTGTACAGTTACGTAATTATGCTTTTGCGAAATATATTTATAAATATAATAACGAGTAGGGTCAGATAATACACCTGTAATTTTTAAAGCTTGTTCCATTAGGATCTCCACCTTTATCACTTTATCCAAGATATTAACATTATAA
>NZ_JBFPJI010000025.1:0-26735 GCF_040838205.1 Bacillus sp. S4 | reverse complement strand
TACATATTCCCTATAACTTGAATATAATTACAAAAGAGATATTCCTTCCTATTATGTATGACTTTCCATAAATAGTGGAATAAATGTATGAACAGTCTACTTGCATATTATTTTTTTGCAATCACGTCATCATCACACTTACTAGGCGATAGAAAGGAATACATACCGTGAAAGATACGAACTCTCAATATCAAATAGACTACTTACTAATCTTTATTTTATTTGCCATTGGGACTGTTAGCTGCTTTGCTATTGCAAGTGCACAAGCTTCTTTACCACCATTTTTACAACACATAAATTTTGCATTAAAACAAATCCAATGGTATGTCATTGGATTTGTGGCCATTGGCGTTATTATGATTATTGATTTCGATCGATATAAACAAATTGCTTGGTATTTGTATAGCTTTGCCCTCATACTTCTTATTGGTCTAGAACTTCAAGTTCCGGGTGCCGTTACGATTAAAGGGGCTACCGCATGGTATAGACTTCCAGGCATCGGAAACTTTCAACCTTCTGAAATTATGAAATTATTTTTAATTATCATCATTGGACGAATTATAGCAAATCATAATGAAAAGTACTTTTTCCGGACAACTCGTGAAGATTTTATTTTACTTGGAAAAATATTCGCAGCTAGTTTACCTCCACTACTTTTAATCGCAAAAGAACCTGATTTAGGAAACACTATGGTAATCTCCGCGATGCTTGCAGCAATGATTTTAGTTTCTGGTATACATTGGCGCCTTATCCTCGGATTAACCTCCGTCATTTTCGTCATAGGCTCTACCTTAATATATATTTATTTCACTCATACAGAGTTCTTTAAAGAGCATATTTTAAAAGAGTATCAATTAAACCGCTTCTATGGCTGGCTATCCCCTTACGAATATGACTCACAAGGATACCAATTAAGACAGGCATTTTTAGCTACCGGATCAGGAGAAATGCAAGGAAAAGGATGGGAAAATGGACAAGTATATTTTCCAGAGCCACATACAGATTTTATTTTCACAAATGTCGCTGAACAATTCGGTTTTTTAGGAGCAAATGTTATTATTTCACTTTTTTTCTTACTCATTTACCGAATGATCCATATCGCTTTAGAAAGCAATGAACCTTTCGGTAGTTATATTTGCGCTGGTACAATCGGAATGTTCACCTTCCAAGTATTCCAAAATATTGGGATGACAATCGGTTTACTCCCTATTACAGGAATAACATTACCTCTTATGAGCTATGGCGGGAGTTCACTACTCACATACATGATTGCTATTGGATTTATTTTAAACGTACGTTCAAGAACACAAATCTTTATGTTTAAATGAACCATATCGGAAAACCGGTATGTTTTTTTCTATATTCATTTTAGATATACTAATGAAAAGATGAACTGGAGGTTTACATATGAAGTATGACATTATAGGTGATATTCACGGATGCTTCCAAGAGTTTCAAGATTTAACAACGAAACTAGGATACAGCTGGGCTAGTGGTCTCCCTATACATAACGCCAAACGAAAGCTGGCGTTCGTTGGTGATATTACAGACCGAGGCCCTCATTCATTACGTATGATTGAAATCGTATGGGAGCTCGTAATAAATAGAAAAGAAGCTTATTATGCGCCTGGGAATCACTGTAATAAACTGTATCGTTTTTTCCTTGGGCGTAATGTTTCAATCGCTCATGGACTCGAAACAACTGTTGCCGAATATGAAGCATTACCTTCTAATAAACAACAAATCATAAAAGAAAAGTTCATTACGCTTTACGAGCAGTCCCCCCTGTATCACATACTGGATAACAAGAAATTAATCGTATGCCATGCCGGCATTCGTCAGGATTACATAGAAAGAAATGATAAAAAAGTGCAAACATTTGTATTATATGGTGATATTACAGGAGAAAAGCATCCTGACGGCTCACCTGTACGCCGAGATTGGGCGAAAGAGTATAAGGGGGAAACATGGATTATATATGGACATACACCTGTCAACGAGCCTCGCTTTGTGAATCATACAATCAATATTGATACCGGCGCTGTATTTGGCGGCAAACTAACTGGACTTCGTTATCCTGAAATGGAGGCCATTTCCGTTCCTTCTTCCCTACCTTTTGTCACTGAGAAGTTCCGCCCAATTTCATAATTACATTTACCTTTGTACAATTCATTCCGAGTACGTATAAAGAATGATTTCTAGGCGAATTCCTCGTTAAAAATCGGTCATATAGTAAAAAAAGATGCTATGAAGTGCATCTTTTTTTTACTATGCGGCATATACTGTCGCAGGAGGTGACGGAATGAAGAAAAAACGATCTAAACAAAAAAGAAATTTCTCTCCTTTATATCATCCCATATACGGAATTAACAACTGGTGTAGCATACGAGCTGCGGCTATTGAAGAAATAGAAGAACGTATGGAAACAAAAACAGGGAAAACGAGAGGAACATATATTTCTTTAGAACATGCTGTTATGAAACGAATTATAGATAACAGAAAAATAAAGGCACTACAAAAAAAGAAACGCCTTTCTCATAACAATGAGCCTATACTTGAGTCAAAGAATTTACAGGAGAATATAAACAAAGAAATTCCTGAAACAATTAAAGAAAAGGTCCAAGCTGAAATTCCTAAAGCAATTAAAGAAAAAGCACAGGCTGTAATTCCCACCAATATTATACAGCAAGTAACAAAAATAAAAGAGGGATTAACTTTAACCAATGACATAAAAAAAGAGGATTCTACTATCACTCAGCCCCCTATACTTTCACCTACTCCTGCTGAGAATGAAAAAGTAGCCAGATACGCATATAAGGAGGGCCTTCACTCTACGGCTGACGGGATAGCCTCACATGCAGAAGGATTTCTTACTCATACAGAGGGTGCCTTTTCTCATGCAGAAGGTTCAAAAACAAAGGCAACTGGACATAGTTCGCATAGTGAAGGAAGTGAAACGACAGCAGGCGGTCCTTATTCTCACGCGGAAGGAAAGCATACAATTGCTTTCGGCGAAGCAGCACATGCAGAAGGAACCGCAACTATCGCTAACGGATTCTCATCTCATGCGGAAGGAAATCATACATCAACAGCTAATTTTGCAGGCAGCCATATTATGGGTAAATTTGGTACAGCAGAAGAAGCTTATTCCTGGTTTATTGCAAATGGGACAAATGACACTGATTATAATATAGGTGCCAAATGGCTTGCCCATAACGGAGAAATGTATATCGATGGTGCTTCTTACAATGCAGGTGGTACTGATTTTGCACAAATGTTTGAGGCAGCAGATCATAGCCCTATTGATGTTGGTTATTTCATTACATTTAGTAACGAAGAAAAAATTCGAAAAGCTACTTCAAATGATACATTCATATTAGGCATATCTAGCGCTACTCCTGCTCTCATAGGAAATAGCGGTGCTTTAAGTTGGCAAAAACGCTATAAAACAGACCGCTTCGGAAAACGTCAATATACGCGTACGGATACGCAAGAAATACAACCTCTTTTAAATACAGAATGGAATCCAGCTTGTAAGTATCTATCAAGAAGAGACCGTACTGAGTGGCTTCCTGTCGGATTAATTGGACAAATGTTAGTACGTGATGACGGTACTTGCGAAACACACGGATATTGTCGTCCAAATGATGACGGCATTGCTACAAAAGCTGAAAGTGGCTTTTTCGTTATAAAGCGTACTGGTGAACATCAAATTTTAATATTATTCCGCTAAAAAAAGGGAACAAAATTCTTTTTATGATAAGAATTTTGTTCCCTTTTAATTGTTATGTAAAGCGTATTGCATATCCTCTGGGATACTTACGGTAAAAGTCATTCCCTTTTCTAAAATAGGATGATAAAACGTCAAAGATGTACTATGAAGCGCTTGACGTTTTATCACATCTCTTCGGCCGCCGTATAAATCATCCCCAAGTAGCGGATGTCCTATATATGCCATATGTACACGAATTTGATGTGTTCTTCCCGTCTCGAGCTCAAGCGCTACATGCGTCTTATCTGAATAACTCTCCATCACTCTAAAATGAGTAACAGCTCTTTGACCATCTTCACAGACAGTTCGCTCGATAATACTATCCGCTTTTCGTCCGATTGGCGCGTCAATCGTTCCTACTTCTTCTAAAATAGTCCCATGAACGATTGCCTCATACGTTCGTTTCACCCCTTTTTGTTGATGCTGCTTCGATAAAAGGTGGTGAACGAATCTATTTTTCGCAATTAACATAAGCCCTGAAGTATCACGGTCTAACCTCGTCACAATGTGCACCGTACTTGCAAGATTTTGTTTATCATAATGATGTAAAATAGCGTTCGCAACACTTCCTGACGGGTGCTCCCTAGACGGAATTGTCGACATATTTGCTTCTTTATTTATAACAAGAACCGCGTCATCTTCATATACGATACATAAAGGGATCTCTTCCACTTCCATCCCTTCACTTCTTTCCTCCACTGGAAAAAAGACTTGTAACTCTTCACCAGCTTGTAACTTGTGACGAACACTCGTGTGTTGACCGTTTACTTCAATTGCTCCGCCACGGAACTTTATATCCGTTAAAGCGGCTTTCGAAATCCCTTTTGTTTTCAAAAATTCTCTAACTAAAGTTCCTTCTTCAGCCAGCCCTATATCCCATTTCAATGTAAATCTGTTCAAATATATAAACCCTCTCTATTTATCTGCAACAAACGAGTCACGAACACGTTTCCAGAATGGGAACGGACGGAAACGAACAAATCGTACTTTCTCGTTTGCAACGCGATACTGAATTGATTTCACATCTTGATGAACCATCGTCAAATGATCCACCGTAATTTGCAAGTTCATTCCTGCAGCCGGCTTTAAAACGCATGTATGATGCTTCGGCAGCACGAGCGGCGAACCTACCGTACGAAATACACGATTGTTGATAGATGCCATTTCTGCAATTTGAATCGCTTCAATAGAAGGGTGAATAATTGCTCCGCCAAGCGCCTTATTATACGCGGTACTTCCTGAAGGAGTAGAAATACAAAGACCATCTCCGCGAAACGTTTCGAAATACTCTCCGCGTATTTCCACTTCTGTTACTAATGTACCTTCTGCACTTTTTACAGTCGCTTCATTCATCGCCAAATACTGCGACTCTTTACTACCATTCACATAGCGAATAATCACTTCTAAAAGTGGATATTCAACCACTTGGAACGGTGTTTTAGCGATTGCAATCACCAACTTCTCTACTTCCGTTGGTAACCAATCTGCATAGAAACCTAAATGTCCTGTATGTACACCAACAAATGCGGTTTCATCTAATCGATTATAGTAACGATGGAATGCATATAAAAGCGTTCCATCTCCGCCAACAGAAATTACAATATCAGGTTCCTTTTCATCCATTGTAAACCCAAAATCTAGCAAGTATTCTTTCATCGTACTTGCTAGTGTATCTGATGATTGATCTCCCTTTGACATAATTGTAAATTTCATCGCCCAACACCCTTTAGTTTATGATTCAGAATCTTTCGTTTCCTGCTTTCGTGAAAAGACCTTTTGCGCTTCTTGAATTTCAAGACGAATGGAAGACATTTCTTCATCTAATAAAAACGCCGCTTCCGCTGCACGTTGTAAGCGTATTTTAATATCTTCAGGAAAACGTCCACTATATTTGTAATTTAAAGAATGCTCAATCGTTGCCCAAAAATTCATTGCTAACGTGCGAATTTGAATTTCCACTAACACTTTTTTTTCTCCCTGTATCGTTTGAACAGGATAACTAATGACAACGTGGTAAGAGCGATAGCCGCTATCTTTCTTTTGCGTTACATAATCACGTTCTTCCACAATTTCAAAATCATTTCGTTTTCGAAGATATTCTACAACAGGCTTAATCTCATCAACAAATTGACACATCATTCGAAGGCCCGCGATGTCCTGCATATCTTCTCTAATTCGGTCTAGCGGTACACTTCTCTTCTCCGCTTTATCAATAATACTTGCAACCGACTTTACCCTTCCTGTTACAAACTCAATTGGAGAATGCTCCGTTAACATTGCAAATTGAGTACGCATTCCTTTTAGTTTCACTTTCAGCTCCGCCACCGCTTGGTGATAAGGCGCTAAAAATTCTTCCCAATTACGATTCATTTCAACCACCACCAAAATCAATCCATTTACTTATAGAAACACTTTTTCTACAGCAGTTACTAGTTCTTCTCCGTAATTTGCATTACCTTCAATATTTTCAACTAAATATTCTACTTCTTCTTTTAATCCTTCTAATTCTATTTCAACATCATTCACGCGAATAAACATCGCTGTATCTTTATTCATCGCTTCATGCATTGCTTCCCAGCATGTATGCGGAATACTTACATAAATGAAAGATGATTCATTTTCTAAGATATATAAAAATGATAAATTGTCTGAGTCTACAAGTACGTGATTACGCGCACTTAACTCCTTTACCTCTATTTCAGTATTTTCCGCACAAAAAATAAGCGCATTCTCTCTCATTTCTACGCTCTTAACTTGAATTTTATTTTGCATGCTCAAACTCCTCCATCTCAACTTCCTGTCTTACTTAACAGTATTATTGTATCATAACATGGACGCAAACAAATAAAACATTGAACCAAATTTGCGAAAAAGCGATAATGTGGAAAGAATTATTTTTCAAAAGGAGCGCATAAAATGACACAAGAAATTGAAATTGAATTTAAAAATATGGTTACAGAGGAAGAATTCCAAACATTATGCAAATCTTTTTCTATTGAAGCATTTACAAAACAAGTGAATCACTACTTTGAAACACCTCACTTCTCTTTAAAAGATGCAGGCTCTGCACTTCGTATTCGTCATAAAGATGGAACTTATACATTAACATTAAAACAACCTGCTGAAATTGGTTTATTAGAAACTCATCAGTCTGTAACAGAAAAAGAAGCAAAACTTATGATGGAAACAAACGCACTCATTCAAGGAACTGTAATGGATCAGCTACACAAATTACAAATTCCCGTTTCCTCTTTAACTTATATGGGTAGTTTAACAACAGAAAGAGCTGAAACATTATTTGAAGGCGGAACGCTTGTCTTTGATCATAGTTTCTATTACAATCACGATGATTATGAAATTGAATACGAAGTGCAAGATGAAAAGACCGGTAAAGCAGCATTTATAAGGTTATTAAAGCAACATAACGTACCAGTTCGTCATACAAACAACAAAGTAAAACGCTTTTTCCTTGCCAAACAAAACGAAGAGCGCTAAAGTAAAATTTCCATCAGTGCAGAAGTGATTTACTGGTGGCTATGTTTCACCTTTTTGGAAAGTGCAGATTTATTAGCAACATATAGAATAAGCAAAGAATGTTATGAAGGCTGTTTAGTTGCCCTTCATAACATTCCATTGCTACAATAGATATACATTTCATGGAAAAAGGAGTTTATAAAGGATGAGCAAGCAACCGATGACACCATTTGAAGCAATTGGCGGTGAACAATGCATTGCAACATTAGTGGATACATTTTATTCCTATGTCAGTGAACACCCTGACTTATCTCCGATCTTCCCGGATGATTTAACAGAAACTGCTAGGAAGCAGAAACAATTTTTAACACAATATTTAGGTGGTCCTAATTTATACACTGAAGAACATGGTCATCCTATGCTAAGAGCACGCCATCTTCCGTTTGAGATTACTCCAAAACGTGCAGAAGCTTGGCTATCATGTATGGAGCAAGCAATGGATGATACAGGAGTGCACGGTCATATAAGAGAGTTTGTTTTTGAACGTTTAGCATTAACTGCTCAACATATGGTCAATACTCCAAATGAAACAGGTGAAGTGTAATGGATAAGCAGGAAGCAAAGCATATAAATATGCCTTCTCCTTCCACATGCGAGCATAAATCTGTAGAAGCATATTTATTTATTGATCCACTTTGTAAAGATTGCTGGGATATCGAGCCATTTATTATTAAACTATGGCTTGAGTATGGGAAATACTTCTCTATTCGTCATATCGTAACAGGAAAAGTGGACGGAGCAAACGCTTCCTCACACAAATGGAATAAACCTGCTAATATTCGATTTGTGTGGGAAAAAACAACAAGTTTACAAGGGTTTTCATGTGATGGAAAAGTACATATGCAAGAGGCATCGTCAACACCATATTTAGTTTCGATGGCAATTAAGGCGGCGGAGTTGCAAGGCCGAAAAGCAGGTTCGAAATTTTTGCGAAAACTCCAAGAATACATTCTTCTTGAAAATGTATCAAACCCTGACTGTGAATTATTGTTGAAATGCGCTAAAGATAGTGGCATTGATGTAGAGGAATTTAAAAAAGACCTACACTCAGTTAGCGCAAAAAAAGCTTTCCAATGCGACCTAAAATTCACAAATGAGATGCATATTACAGAAATACCTTCCCTCCTATTTTTTCATGCAAATTCAGATGAGGAAGGTATTAAAATCGCGGGAATTTATTCCTATGATGTATACGTACAGCTATTAAAAGAACTTGTAAAATGCGAGATTGAGCCAGAGCCATTACCTCCTTTAGAAGTATTACTAGAAGCAACACAATTTATTTCTTCAAAGGAAATCTCATTTATATATGACTGCCCTCAACAAGAAATAGAGCGTGAACTAAAGAAATTACAACTAAAACGAAAAGTACAAATGATTGAAGTGAAGTGCGAGCGTTATTGGAAATGGATAGCAAAAGAAGAAGACCTGGTGTAAACACCAGGTCTTCTTCTTTACGGCTTATAAAAATATTAAAGGGGATGGGAGAAATTTTCACGTTCAAACAAAGGGGTATATGTTTGTATGTGAATTCGTTCACGCTTATTATATTACAAGATTCGACGTCAGATGACAACCCCTTTTGTCGAATTTCACACTTTTGTCACATTCTAAACGTTTTCATTCTTGAATAAGCTATAAAAAAAGCAATTTAGGAGGTTTCCTTATGAAAAAGTCTCATATATTTCTTATCTTTCTATGTGTTATTGTTTCTTTTTTCTTGTATATCCTCTCTCTATTACAAGCTTTCCCTAAAATTATTGCCTTCCCTCTTTTATTCGGAGTTATCGTCATCGCTGTCTCTTATTTCAACTATAGAAAACGATTTAAAGGATTTTAACTACAAAAATAAGTCGTAAAAATTCCTTCTAATGTAGAAAAAGTAAAGAAAATCACCTTAATTATTCGACAAATATCGACACGGTATACTTTTGAGAAAATGTTCCAAACAAAAAAGACGAGGATAAAATCCCTCGTCTTTTCTCATTATTTCTCTTCAAACAATAGTGCTTCTAATTCATTTAACTTCTCTTCAAATACTTGTAATGCTTCTTTTACGGGTTCTGGCGATGCCATATCTACTCCTGCTTTTTTCAACACTTCAATTGGGTAATCAGAGCTTCCAGCTTTTAAGAATTCGTTAATGTAACGTTCTACTGCTGGTTGTCCCTCTTCTAAAATTTGTTTTGACAAAGCTGTCGCTGCACTAAATCCTGTTGCGTATTGATATACGTAATAGTTGTAATAGAAGTGCGGAATACGAGACCATTCTAAACCGATTTCTTTATCAATTACTAAAGCGTCCCCGAAATATTTCTTATTTAAATCGTAGTAAATCTCCGTTAACATATCTGGCGTAACAGCATGTCCTTCTTGTACTTTTTTATGAATGATATGCTCGAACTCTGCAAACATTGTTTGACGGAATACAGTACCACGGAATCCTTCTAAATAGTGATTTAATAAATATAGACGCTCTTTCTTATCTTCTGTCGTCTTCAATAAGTAATCATTTAGAAGCGCTTCATTACAAGTTGAAGCTACTTCTGCAACGAAGATTGAATAATCACCATATACGTGCGGTTGTGTCTTCCTTGTATAGTAACTATGCACTGAATGACCAAACTCATGAGCAAGTGTAAATAAATTATTTACATTATCATGCCAGTTCATTAAAATATACGGATTTGTTCCGTATGCACCAGATGAATATGCTCCGCTTCGTTTTCCTTTATTCTCATATACATCTACCCAGCGATTTTCATATGCTTCTTTTAAAATTTCAACATATTCATCACCAAGTACATTTAAAGATTTCAATAACATTTCTTGCGCCTCTTCATACTTCACATTCATTTTCACTTCTGGTACAAGTGGTGTATATAAATCGTACATATGAAGCTCATCAAGACCTAGAGCACGCTTACGAATATCAATGTATCGATGTAGTAAGTGTAAATTATCATTTACCGATTCAATAAGTTGATCATACACCGCCTCAGGAATATTATTATTACTTAATGCAGCTTGACGTGCAGAATCGTATTTACGAACGCGCGCATTGAAATTATTACGTTTCACAGCCCCGCTTAGCGTACTTGCAAATGTGTTCTTATATTTCCCGTATGTTTCATGTACAGTTTTGAATGCATCTTCGCGTACACGACGATCATCACTTTCTAAAAATTGAATGTAACGACCATGTGTTATTTCTACCTCTTCTCCATCCTCACCTTTAATAGATGGGAATTTCAAATCCGCATTATTCAACATACCGAATGTATTACTTGATGCACTCATCACTTCAGATGCTTCTGCTAATAACGCTTCTTCTGCCTCAGATAATACGTGCGGGCGTTGACGTGTAATTTCTTCTAATGCATGCTCATATACACTTAGTTCTCGATTTTCTTGTAAGAAAGTTTGCAATGTATCTTCTGAAATAGATAAAATTTCAGGTACGATATAAGCTGTGCTACTAGATACTTGTGAGTATAAATTTGTTGCGCGATCATTTAATGCTTGATACACAGAGTTTGTTGTATCTTGATCGTAACGCATATGTGCATATGTATATAGCTTACCTAGTCGCATTGAAATTTCATCTTCATATTGCAATGCCTCAAGCAAATTGTCTGCAGAGTCGCCAAGCTTCCCTTTAAATTCAGTTAACTTTGGCAATAGCTCTTTAATAGCTTGGAATTCTTTTTCCCATTCTGCATCTGTTTGGAAAATATCTTCTAATCGCCATGTGTTTGCTTCTTCAATCTCATTGCGATTTGGTAATGATTTCACTGTATTTTTTTCAGCCATTCTTTAAGCCCTCCTTATAATATCTCTACTTAAGTACAATTCGATTTTTCTTATGTAATTCCTTCACGATCAGTCTTTATTATATCCCCTTTTCCCTCTCTCATGTTGTACTTTGTCTCAAATAGAGATAGTGCATGCGCTAAGCAAATTTCATCATATTTCATAATTTCTTCCTCTGTTTTTACCAATACAATATCTCTTATTTTCCGATACTTATTAATACCTATTTTTATTAATACACCTACATAACATAAAAATGTCATATACTCCGCAACTGCTACCTTCCATATATGTTGTGCAAAATACGGAAGTAGACGCCTCTTCGTATACTTTGCTACATAGTTACATACGTATTGCAGAGAAATATACTCCCCTACCTTAAGCATACCTATACACTTCATATAAAGAGAAGCTTGCCATATAAATGGATTTGTTTGAAAAGCAAATGAGGATGGGAGCGGAACACCGATTTCAGAAGGAAAACTCGCTGGAGTACATTTATATTGATATAAGAGGCGGAGTAGTGACTTATGATTATAATTCCAGATGGATAGAGCGTTTTGCCGAAAATGGTTCTTTTTTCTCTTCCATTCTTGTCCTAATACCTCTTTCCGGAAAGGAACGGGAGAAAAGAGCATGTCAATAGTAGTCGTATCGGTTGGTAAATAAATAGTATGTGAGAAAGAAACATTTGTAGAAAACGGAGTGATAAACGCGCATTTCATAAACGATTTTTGTTTCGGACAAAAGAAAATAAGAAATGGCTGAGGATAAGGTTGTAAGGAGAACGCCATAAGGGAGGAGAATGTCATCCAATAGGCGGATTGCTTTTTCAACTGATTTCCACCGATTATCCAGATGACTTGTATACTAGCTTGCCAATACGAATATGTTCGCTTATAAAGCTGCTCTACGGAGAGATTTGCACATTGATATTCAATCGCAATTTTTCTATCCGCTCTCTCTACGTAAATATCTGGCCGTTGCTTGATTACTGGTAGATAATGTTCTATATCTACATGAAAATCTTGACGTTTTAACCATCTATATAACAATTCTTTACCGTGCATATGATACATAGATTCTGCTTCATAAAAGGTAAGACATGAATCCACTTTCTTATGAGCAAAATGCCAGCTCTTCTGTTTTCCTAATTTCATTTGCACTTCTTTTCCGCAAGCTGTACAAAAGAATTTTTCTCGTTTACGCATTTCGCGTAAACGCTCTTCATCCCGGTTATATAATAGATGAATTTTTTCTCCGTTTTCTCTCCTTGCAATAAACATCACAATCACACCCTTTCAACTCCTTGTATTCTACAATTTACTACAAATTCCTTTCAAAAAAAGAGATGTCCTAAATTAGGACATCTCTTTCTATAATAAGGGTGATAATAACCGATACGTCGATTCAACAATCCGCCTATGAAGACGTCTCTTATGAAATCGGTCAACATGAATTTCACTTGATTCTTCTAAATCGTCTTTAAAATCTTGAACGAGCTTTCGAATGCTATCTGTATCATATAAAAAGGCATTTACTTCAAAGTTTAAATGAAAACTTCTCATATCCATATTAGCTGTCCCAATTGATGCGAGATCAGAATCCACGATAACGACTTTACTATGAAGAAAACCTTTTTCATATTCATATATTTTTACTCCTGCATCTAATAACTCCGGAAAGTACGATCTTGATGCATAAAAGACAGTGCGCTTATCCGGCTTACTTGGCATTAACAAGCGAACATCAATACCAGCAAGTGCAGCTACTTTTAATGCAGATAAAATATCATCATCTGGAATAAAGTATGGTGTTGCAATCCAAATCGATTTCCTAGCTGAAGCAATCATTGCAAAATATAAATGTTTAATTGTTTCCCATTTATTATCTGGTCCACCTCCAACAAGTTGGACGCCGCCCCAATGATCACCCTCAACTGCTTCCGCTTGTAAATATTCAGGTGCTAATACCGCCTCACCAGTCATATAAAACCAGTCTTGAAGGAAAATCAGCTGTAAACTTTGAACTGCTTCACCGCGTAAATATAAATGCGTGTCTCGCCAAAAACCGAAATATTTATCCTTCCCTAAATACTCATCACCAATATTTAATCCACCTACAAACCCTTCATTTCCATCTATAATAACGATTTTTCGGTGGTTTCGATAATTAATTTTATCGTTTAAAATCGGAAAACGCACAGGGAAAAATGGAATCATTTCTACTCCTGCATCATTCAATTCTTCAATATACGAATTTGATAATTTAAAGCTTCCAACCGCGTCGTATAAAAAACGAACGACAACGCCTTCTTTTGATTTTTTTATTAAAATATCTTTAATTTCTGTACCGAGCTTGTCATCACGCACAATGTAATACTCCATATGAATGTGGTGTTTCGCTCGATTTAACCCATCTAAAATTGCCTGAAACGTTTCGTCTCCATTTGTTAATGTCCTCGTTTCAGTTTGAAATGAAATATTTAAAGCACCGAGTCGATCTGCTAAACGAAATAACAATTCTTGATGCTTATGATTTCGTAAAATCCGTTCTTCGTAATCTTCGTGTCCCTTATATTGTAAAAACGCCTGTTCATCGAGTAATGCCTTCTTTTGGAACATTCTTTTTCTGCGAAAGTTTTGTCCAAATAAAAGATAAGCAAAGAAACCGAACACTGGAAAAATACCTAGTACGATTAACCACGTAAGTGTTTTTGACGGATGGCGGTTTTCTAAGAAAATAACACATCCAATTAAAAATGCGGAAACCGTAAATAAAATACTAATAATACCTAAAATCGAAACATCCTTTATCCCCATGACATCCGAATAAAATGCTACATCAATAAACATGCGTAATGAAACAAATAATGCGAACAGTAGTAGAAAAAAGAAAAGTAGTTTTAGTGTATTTTTCATCTCTTACCCCCTAAATAAGAAAGCCTTCCTATTCTTCATAAAAAAAGCCGATTTCATACTATAGAAATCGGCCTACATTTTAGGAGGGAAATTGTTGCGAATTGTCTCAAGCGCACGCTCTTTCACAACCTGTTTCCCATACTCACTTACACGGTGAATCGTTAAAGTAGATTCTTCTCCATATTCTAAAACAATACTTAAAATACGATCAATCTCTTCTTCATCATGTAGCACTTCATCAAATTCCACATATACATAATAGCGGTCCTCAAATGAATGCAATTCATCTTTTATATCTTCAAAGATAAGACGATGACTTAATGAAATGACATCTTCAAAATCATTAAACTTAATTAAAAAGCCAAACGTACCATCTTCATTAAAGTTTGTTCCTACTTGTTCTTCTACCTCTTCCACTAATTCTTGCTGGAATAATGATTCGATGCCTTCATCTAGAGGAATGTCTATAATTTTATCCACACCTATTGGTAGTTCCAGCTTTTGTCCATCCTTTGAAAGCTCCGCTTTCGTTACAAGTACTTCAATCCCCTTATCGACTGCTTGCACTTGAATCCATAACGGTCCATCGACAAAGAAATCATCATGATCACGAGCTTCGTCCATCATCTCCCAAAAGAGCTCTTCACTTCGTTCGCGATCATACCAAATTTCTTCACGGTTAAACCCTCTGTCCTCTATATCAATGTACGTAATAAAAAATTTCATCGTATGGTCATTAATTCTTTCAATATCCAAAATACAACTCTCCCTTCCTGCTCAGAATTATTATGAAGGGATTCCCCACTCATATGACAAAACAATAGATTCTTGTACTCTCATTTTATGATAAGATTCTCCAGAATGGAAATAAAATCGATTTATTTTACAAAAATAGTTATATACCTATCTGTATTCGACCGTTTACATAAAGTGAAACATTAATCAGCATTTTTTTCATCCTCCACTGATTATTAGCTCGCACTAATCGGGATAAATATACCATTATACCAATTCACTGTTCACAAAAAATTTGGACATACATTCCCATATTCCCCCGTACACTGTAATAAAGTGAAACTTCTATTATAGGTGATTATTTTGTCCCCGGGGGGCGCGGGATCAAAACTAGACAAACTTTCTTCACCACATACATATATTTCGCTTATTAAAACATCATAAATGGAGGCAGACGAATGGACTTAGAGTTTTTAACATCTGTACTAATGATTGTCGGTATCGATGTTGTACTAGGTGGCGATAACGCAATTGTCATCGCACTAGCTAGCCGAAATTTACCTGAAGCAAAACGAAATAAAGCCATTTTGATTGGTACTATTTTAGCAATTGTGCTACGAATTCTCCTCACAATACTAGCTGTCTATTTACTTGATATCCCATTTTTACAACTCATCGGCGGAATCTTACTCACATTAATTGCGGTAAATTTACTCACTGATAATAACAACGATCTTTCTTCTATCAAAGGAAAAACAACTTTATTTCAAGCTGTGCGTACAATTGTATTCGCGGATCTCGTTATGGGGTTTGACAATGTTATTGCCATTGCAGGAGCAGCTCACGGAAGACTTTCACTCGTAATTATCGGTTTATTCATTTCTATCCCGATCATCATTTGGGGAAGCAAACTTATTTTAATACTCATGGAACGCTTTCCATTTCTCATTTATTGCGGAGCAGCAGTTCTCGCCTATACAGCAGGAAAAATGATTACACATGAAGACAGACTTGCAACGTTTTTTCATCATAATCCTAGTTTTACCGCAAGTATCCCTTATTTGTTCATTTTCACGATTTTATGCATAGGCTTTATCGTTCAACAAGTGCGATTACGTAATGTTAAACAGTAAAAAA
This sequence comes from Bacillus sp. S4, assembly GCF_040838205.1. Taxonomy (NCBI): domain Bacteria; kingdom Bacillati; phylum Bacillota; class Bacilli; order Caryophanales; family Bacillaceae; genus Bacillus; species Bacillus sp. S4. The sequence goes on along the minus strand of NZ_JBFPJI010000025.1, from coordinate 10,823 downwards.
AAACCTTCTACTCTATAATAGGTAGAAGGTTTTCATATTATTATAATTAATTTACAAGACGCTGTGCTTCACGTAATTGGAACGTTCTTACTGTACGTGGTAGGAAACGACGGATTTCGTCTTCGTTGTAACCTACTTGAAGGCGTTTTTCGTCAATCATAATTGGACGACGCAAAATACCTGGATAGTCACGAATCATCTTATATAAATCTTGAAGTGGTAAAGACTCTAAGTTCACATTCAATTCTTGGAAAACTTTTGAACGAGTAGAAATAATCTCATCCGTTCCGCTTTCTGTCATACGTAAAATCTCTTTAATCTCATCAATCGTTAATGGATCTGAGAAAATATTACGTTCTGTATAAGGAATATGATTTTCCTCTAGCCATAATTTCGCCTTTCTACAAGACGTACAGCTTGGAGAACTATATAATGTTACCATACAAAGCTCACTCTCCTTAAAGAGTACAAATTCTGTACTAATTACAGTTTAAATTTCTAACTTCCGCAATTTTTCGCGATAACTTGTCTTATAGCAAAGTAAAAAATCGCAATTCATGTAAGCAACAACAATTACTTTTAATAAGTAACTTCTATAATCATTATACAATAGTTTTTGCAAGAAATATACAGTGAATTTACTGCTAGTTGAGAAAAATTCTCCGTGTACTCCACTGCTATGTAACATGATTACACTCATTAAAACTGTCCTTTAACAACGGCCTTCAACCCTTTTGATACTTGCTTTCTACAATACTTTTCACTTGATATACAATTACAGTTTCATAATCTTCCCCATTAAAAAGAGAACGTTTTCTTACCTTTTCCCGACAAAACAATTGAGAAATGTAAGACTCTAAAGATTAGAAACAAAAAGAACACTTGTTCTCATTTTAACAAATCTCCCCGCTCATGTCTATATGCTTTCTAAAGTAAATCGAATATTTTTCTGACATTTCTTTCTTTTTTACCATTTATCTCATACAATAAAAATAAAGACAGGCAAAGGGGGAATGTGCATATGATCGCTTTTTTTACTGATTTTATCATTGTTGCTACCCTCATCATCGGAATAACAGCATTGATTGGTGTCATTACAAATAGCATCGGTGAAAAACTCTTTGGTGGGAAAGAAAAAATGAAGTTTGTTAACAAAAGTTTAGATGTACAATCTGGCTGGAACCAAGTTGGCGGAAAAGGCATTTATAAAAAACGTACGTACTAAAAAAAGCAGGTAATCACCTGCTTTTTTTGTTATTTCTCTACTGATGCCCATTTGAAGCTTAATTCCCCGCCGTATTTGTGAATATAAAGATCTTTAATTGTTTCTCTCTCTAAAATAGATCTACCACGCTGGAATACTGGTGCGATCGCTGCATCTTCAAATAGTATTTTCTCTGCTTTTAATAAACCATCCCAACGCCCTTTTACATCTGAACCATCTTGTTTCGCTTTCTTAATGATTTCATCGTATTGAGCATTAGAATAACCCATTTTATTTTGTGAACCATCTGTTACAAACATGTCAAGGAATGTAATTGCATCTGGAAAATCTGGTCCCCAGCCAGTAAACGAAATATCAAACTGACCACTATCTTCAAGTTTTAATTTTTGTGCAAATGGCTGCATTTTTATATTTACGGTTAAACCAGGTAAATTCTTTTCCAGTTCTCCTTTTAGATACTCTCCAATTTTTCTTGACTCTTCATTATCGAAATTTAATAATTCTAACTCTATTTTGTCAGTTCCTAATTCTTTTTTACCAGTCTCCCACAATTTTTTCGCTTCTTTCACATTCACTTTAGAAAGTTGACCATTTTCTTTTCTAAAATCTTGTTTATCTGGACCTTTAATGAAATCTGCTGGGACAAGACCGTAAGCTCCTTTAGAGCCATTATTTAAAATGACATTTCCAATTCCATCTCGATCATAAGCAGTCGAAATAGCTTTACGAATATTTTTATTAGCTAACGCTGGATTTTTTTGATTTAAACGTAAGAAGAATACTGTAGGGTCATTTATTGTTTTAAAGTCTTTTTGACCTTTGTATTTATCCACTAGCTCTGCTGATAAACCAACTCTATCAATTGACTTTGTATTGTATAAATTCACAGCTGTTCCTGTATCTTTTACAATATTAAAATTCACTTCTTCCAACTTAACTTCTTTTTGATCCCAATAAGTCGGGTTTTTCTTTAATTGGAAACTTTGCTCATGCTTCCAATCATTTAATACAAACGGTCCATTATATACAGTTGTATTCGCCTCTAAACCAAACTTTGCTCCTTGTTCTTTCATATACTTCTCATTTAACGGGAAGAATAGCGGATACACTGTTAAATCAAGAAAATATGGCACAGGATTATCTAATTCTACTTCTAATGTATGGTCATCTATCGCTTTTACACCTAATTGATCTGGGGATAATTCACTTTTATTAATTTTCTCTGCATTTTTCACATCTAGCATAATATAACCTGATTTAGCTGCTGTATCAGGATTTACTGCTCTTTGCCATGCAAATACAAAATCTTTCGCTGTCACAGGATCTCCATTTGACCATTTTGCATCTTCACGCAATTTAAACGTATATTTTTTTCCATCTTCAGATTTAGTATGAGATTCCGCAACACCCGGAACTAACTTATCACCTTTTCCAAGTCGATATAACCCCTCCATTGTGTTATTCATAACTTTTGAAGAAGCTGCATCTGATGCAAGTGTCGTATCCATTGTCGGAATTTCAGATACTTCCGTTAAATTAATTACTTGTTTTTCCGCAGTCTTTTCCCCTTTTGCGTTCGCTTGCGGCTCATCCTTATCATAACTACATGCCCCTAAAATCATGCTCATTGCTACTGTTGATGCTACAAAAACTGGTATCTTTTTTTTCATACTTCCACCCCTCCAAAAAAATGTTAGCCCTTTCATTTTCAAACAGAAAGAAATATATATATGTTCTAATAATTCATATTATACACACAAATATATTCTTTGTATATTTATATTTCTATTTTATTAAAATTTTCTGTTAACGTTCAGTATATTTGTAAACGTTTCATACTGCGTATTTATTGGACTAAAGTGTTAAAAATATCAAATTTTATACTTTTCTAAATTATCAGAGAAAAACAAATTTTATATCCTATAATATCTTACGTATAATTATTCTTCCTTTTTTGTCATAAAATGAAGGTTTATTCATATTGAAAATATGTAGGCTAAAATAAGTGCAAAGGATATGAAAGTGTGTTACGATACACTTTGCTAAAAATAGATATCGGTAAAGAGGGGACGGACATGACAGCAATTCACTCAAAAAACGGGCCAACAGAGAAATTAAGTTTATTCTTATTAACATGGCCTATTTTTCTAGAAGTTTTTCTTTTTATGCTGATGGGGATCGCTGATACTTTCATGTTAAGTGCATTATCAGACGATGCTGTATCTGGGGTTGGTGCAGCGAATCAATACCTTCATATCGCGATTTTAGTACTAGAAGTCATCGGGAATGGTGCAGCTATCGTTGTATCCCAATACCTCGGTTCTAAACGCTTTATGGAAGCATCAAAAATATCAGCATTAGCAGTAACATTAAATTTAGGAGTCGGGCTCGTTATAAGCGCCGGTTTTCTTTTATTCTCAAAACATATGATGATGGCAATGAACTTACAAGGCGATGTATTAACGTATGCACAAAGCTATCTATCCATCGTCGGAGGAGCTATTTTCCTTCAAGCTATTATTAACTCATTAGCCGCAATTATCCGCGTTCACGGCTTTACAAAGCAAGCGATGTTTGTTTCGCTTGGAATGAATATTATTCATATCGCCGGAAACTACGTACTTATTTTCGGGAAATTCGGTTTCCCTGAACTTGGTGTGCAAGGGGCTGCTATTTCTTCTGCTGTCAGCCGGTTAATCGCACTTATCGTTTTCTTCTGGTTACTGTATCGCGTTATGGAATACCGTGTGAAATTACAATATTACTTCACTTTATCAAAAGAATACGTTGGCAAAATTTTAAAGATCGGCATTCCATCGGCATTCGAGCAAGTCATGTATCAAGCTTGTCAAATTGTCTTCTTATATTACGCAACATACTTAGGTACGGAATCATTAGCTGCAAGACAATACGCTACTAACATTTCCATGTTCACTTATTTATTCGCCATTGCTATCGGTATGGGAACAGCTATTATCGTTGGACGCCTAGTTGGCGGAAATGAAAAAGATGAAGCGTACACACGTGTATGGAAAAGTGTACAATGGGCGATTGGTGTAACTCTATTTATGGTCATTCTCGTTGTTACATTCCGAACACAATTAATGGGACTATTTACGGATAATCCTCATATTATCTCTCTAGGAGCAAGCGTTCTTTTACTAAGTGTACTACTGGAAACAGGACGGACGATGAACATCGTCATCATTAATTCACTTCGTGCGGCTGGCGATGCCAAATATCCTGTTTTAATCGGAGCATTCTCCATGGTGTTAATGAGCTTACCACTCGGTTACTTTTTCACCTTCCATTTAGATATGGGTCTCGTTGGTATTTGGCTAGCGATTGCTATCGATGAATGGACGCGGGCGATTATTATGTTCTTCCGATGGAGAAGTAGATCGTGGGAAAGTTATGCACTTGTTAAACCTGATGAGCAAGATGAGAGCGTTTCTGTTCAAGCGCAATAAAATAAAAGTGTTTCTAAATGAAGAAAAGGCGGCTGATTTCAGTCGCCTTTTTCTTCATTCTCGGAAACTCTTACTTCGCTGTCTTTAAACAGAAAAAGAACTTGGATAAAATCGCTTTATACTAACTTAAGTTTAACTAGTATAAAAAAATAGAGCCATCCTTCTGTAATAGAAGAATGGCTCTACTTTTTTATTGATAGATTTCTTTATATTTCTTATACTCTGCTTCAGAACATAATACGAAATGTCCTGGGCGAATTTCGCGCATTGTTGGCACTTCACTACCATAATCATGCTGCGATGGGTCGTATACGATACGTTTACGATTGCGCTCATAATCTGGATCTGGAAGTGGAATTGCTGATAGTAGTGATTTTGTATATGGATGCATTGGATTCGCATATAACTCTTCACTTGTTGTCATCTCAACGATTTGACCACGGTACATTACACCAATGCGATCACTAATGTATTTTACCATCGATAAATCATGGGCGATGAATAAGTATGTTAAACCTTTTTCTCTTTGTAACTGTTTCAGTAAGTTTACAACTTGCGCCTGAATCGATACGTCAAGTGCTGAGATTGGTTCATCAGCAATGATAAATTCAGGTTCTACAGCTAGCGCACGAGCGATACCGATACGTTGACGTTGTCCGCCTGAGAATTCATGCGGGAAACGGTTCGCGTGCTCTTTATTTAAACCAACTGTATTTAACAGCTCGTGAACACGGTCCATACGCTCTTTTTTACCTTTTGCTAGTCCGTGAATATCAATACCTTCTGCGATAATATCCCCTACTGTCATACGAGGATTTAATGATGCATATGGATCTTGGAAAATCATTTGCATTTTACGGTTGAACTTCTTAAGTTCTGCGCGTGATTTTTTCCCATGTACATTTTCACCATCGAACAACACTTCACCGGCAGTTGCATCGTATAAACGAATGATCGTTCTTCCAGTTGTTGACTTACCACAACCAGATTCTCCTACAAGTCCAAATGTTTCACCGCGGTAAATATCAAATGAAATATCATTAACTGCTTTAACAACACCACCACTCACATCAAAGTGTTGTTTCACATTTTTTACTTCAATTAATTTCTCACGTTGTTTAGTCATGTTGTTCACCTGCTTTCATTTGAAGAATACGTTTTTCAACAACTGCTGGCGGTTTTACTTCTGGCGCTTGCTCATGAAGTAACCAAGTTGCCGCATAATGTGTATCACTTATTTTAAATAAAGGTGGTTCCATTTCAAAATCAATTTTCAGCGCCTGCGGGTTACGTGGTGCAAAAGCATCACCCTTTGGCGGTTTTAATAAGTCTGGAGGCGTTCCTGGAATCGCATATAGCTCGTCCTCTGAACCATCTAAGCTTGGCATAGATGCGATTAAGCCCCATGTGTATGGATGTTGTGGATTGTAGAAAATTTCATCAACAGTTCCAATTTCAACAACTTTACCAGCGTACATAACCGCAACTCGGTCTGCAACGTTTGCCACTACACCTAAGTCATGCGTAATGAAAATGATTGCTGCTTCTGTTTTTTGCTGAATGTCCTTCATAAGCTCTAAAATTTGCGCCTGAATTGTAACGTCTAGAGCCGTTGTCGGCTCATCGGCAATTAATAATTTCGGATTACAAGCTAACGCCATAGCAATAACTACACGCTGTCTCATACCACCTGAGAATTGGTGAGGATATTGTTTTAAACGAGCTTCTGGATTTGGAATACCTACAAGGTCAATTAATTCTAAAGCGACTTTACGTGCATCCGCTTTACTCATCCCTTGGTGTTTAATAAGACCTTCCATAATCTGATTACCAATTGTCATCGTTGGATTTAACGATGTCATTGGATCTTGGAAAATCATCGCAATATCTTTACCGCGTACTTGCTGCATTTCTTTTTCCGTTAATTTCGTTAAATCACGACCGTCAAATACAATCTCTCCATTTTTAATACGGCCTGGAGGATTCGGGATTAATCCCATTAGCGCTTTAGAAGTAACTGATTTCCCAGAACCAGACTCTCCTACAATCGCTAATGTTTCCCCTTTTTTCAAATCAAAAGTAACTCCGCGCACTGCTTGTACTTCACCTGCATGTGTATCAAAGGAGACTTGTAAATCTTTTACCTCTAACAATGTTTTCATTTTTACTTCTCCCTCCTCGTTTACTTACGCATTTTTGGATCTAACGCATCGCGTAATCCATCTGCCATTAAGTTGAATGCTAGAATTAACATACTGATGACAACCGCAGGGATGAACATCATGTGTGGATACGTTTGAATTGATTTATATCCATCATTTACAAGAGAACCAAGTGATGCGAATGGTGGCTGAATTCCTAAACCGATGAAGCTTAAGAATGCCTCACCAAACACCGCTGATGGAATTGTAAACATTGTCATTACGATAATTGGTCCCATAACGTTTGGAATTAAGTGTTTCACAATTAATTGTGTATTTGTTGCACCTAATGTACGAGACGCTAATACATACTCTTGGTTTTTTAATTTTAGGATCTGTCCACGAACGATACGCGACATCCCTATCCAACCTGTAATTGCCATCGCAAGTGTAATCGACCAAATACCTGATCCCATAATGATTACCATTAAAATAACGATGATTAAGTATGGAATACCATTAATAATCTCCATAATACGTTGCATAATATTATCTACTCTACCGCCGTAGAATGCTGAAATACCCCCGTATGCAACCCCAATTACTAGGTCAATTGCTGCTGCTAAAAGAGCGATATATAATGATACGCGTGTACCTTCCCATGTTCTTGTCCATAAGTCACGGCCAAGATCATCTGTACCAAACCAGAAGTACTCTTTAATATCACGTTTTGCATATTGGTCAACACCATATTGATCTGTGCCGTCAAATGGTAACCAATGAATATTTTCAATCACTGGAATTTTCGGTGGCATTTTCGCACGACCTAAATCCTGCTCTTTATAAGAATGTTTACTTACCATCGGTCCAAAAATTGCTAGTAGTACAATAATGCTCAATAATACGAAACCCAACATCGCGCCTTTATGTTGGAACAAGCGTCTTCGTACATCTTGCCAAAACGTTAAGCTTGGACGGGCAATGACTTCATTATCAACATTATTTTGATTGGCTTGTTGAAATAAATCTGGAGATAATTTTTGTACATCTTTCATCATTTTTTCCCTCCCGCTAAACGAATACGAGGATCAATAATTCCGTATAAAATATCGACAATGAAAATAACTAAGATGAAGATCGCACTATAGAAAATTGTAGTTCCCATAATAACTGTATAGTCATTCACTGTAATAGATTTAACGAACTGTTCCCCAAGTCCTGGTACAGCATAAATTTGCTCGATAACAAGTGTTCCTGTAATTAATGCAGCAACCATTGGTCCTAAAATTGTTACAACTGGAATTAACGCGTTACGAAGTGCGTGTTTGACAATGATAACGCCTTGACTAATTCCTTTTGCTTTCGCTGTTAAAATATAATCAGACTGCATAACTTCAATTAATTCTGCACGAGAGAAACGTGCGATTGTTGCGATAACTCCCATCGATAATGCAATTGTAGGCATTACTGTAAACTCTGGTCCTTTCCAGAACGCTACTGGGAACCAGCCAAGTTTTACCCCTACGAAATATTGTAGTAATGCGGCGAATACGAACGATGGTACCGACATCCCGAGTACCGAAATAACTGTTGCACTATAATCGACCCATGTATTATTACGAAGTGCCGCAACAATTCCTAAAAGTAAACCGATAAATGTTCCTAATATAATCGCTTGTAAACCAAGTTGTGCTGATGGTCCAATGCGATCCACAATCATGTCTGTTACTGGGCGGTTATCATATTGGAATGATACCCCTAAATCACCTTGCGCTAAGTTACCTAAGTAACGTGCATATTGAACTGGTACTGGATCATTTAAACCATATTTTTCAAGAATGATTTCTTTTTGTGCCGGTGATAATTTCTCCTGGTTTTTAAGCGGAGAACCCGGAAGTAATTTCATCAAGAAGAAAGTCAGTGTAGTAATTAAAAATAATGTCAAAGCCATGTACACGAAACGTTTTAATACATAACGTCCCATAGTCAAGCACCTCCCCGTTTTTCTCAAAAGCAATAAGATAGTTTGAAATATTCTTACTTTTATTTTTTTAAAATAAGAGCACACGCCCATCATAGGCATATACCCTTATTCATGATGGAAACCATTTTTAGTTTTTGAGTTCAACCCACTTATAGCTAAATTCTCCGCCGTATTTATGTTCTAATAGGCCTGTAATTGAACTACGTTGTAAATATGCCTTTCCAGGTTGATATACTGGAGCAATCGCTGCATCTTCAAGCAGTTGTTGTTCTGCTTTTAATAGAGCATCCCAACGAGCTTGTACATCTACTTCTGTTTTGGCTTTCTTAATTAGTTCATCATAAGCTGGATTTGCGTAATTCACTTTATTTTGTGAATTACCTGTTGTATACATTTCAAGGAATGACATTGGATCCATATAATCTGGACTCCATCCCGCATATGACATCGCATAATCTCCACTTGCTTCAAGTTTTAATTTTTGTGCAAATGGCTGCATTTTTGTTGAAACTGTTAAACCTGGTAAGTTCTTTTCGAATTGTCCCTTTAAATACTCTCCGATTTTTTTGGCATCATCAGTATCAAAGTTTAATAACTCTAACTCTACTTTGTCTACACCAAGTTCTTTTTTACCAGCTTCCCAATATTTTTGAGCTTCTTTAACATCCTCTTTTATAAGCTTTCCGTTCTCTTCACGGAAGTCTTTTCCGTTAGGTCCTTTTGCCAAACCTTTCGGAACAAAACCATACATTCCTTCTGAACCATCGTTTAAGATAACTTTTCCGATATTTTCACGTTCAAAGGACATCGCAATTGCTTTTCGGATATTTTTATTTGCTAAAAATTTATTTTTTTCATTTAAACGAATGAATTGTGTAGATGGTCTCTTAATTGTTTTAAAATCAGCATCTGATTTGTATTTATCTACAAATTCTGATGTTAATACTACACGATCAATCGCTTTCGTTTCATATAAATTTATAGCAGTTGAACGATCCTTAACAATATTGAAGTTTATCTCCTCAAGCTTCACTTCTTTATTTTCCCAATACGTTGGATTTTTCTTAAGGTGGAAACTTTGTTCATGTTTCCATTCATTTAAAACGAATGGGCCATTATAAAGTGTCGTATTGGATTCTAATCCAAATTTTGTTCCTTGTTCTTTTACAAACTTCTCATTCAAAGGATAAAATGTTGGATAGACTGTTAAACTTACAAAATAAGGAACAGGGTTATCTAATTCCACTTCAAGTGTGTGATCATCAATTGCTTTTACACCAAGTTCCTCAACTGGTAATTCTTTTTTATTAATTTTCTCTGCATTTTTCACATCAAATAGTATGTAAGCAAATTTGGCACCCGTATTTGAATCAACAGCTCTTCTCCAAGAATAAACGAAGTCTTTCGCTGTTACAGGTTCACCATTCGACCATTTCGCATCTTCACGTAATTTAAATACATACTTTTTGCCATCTTCTGATTTCTCAGAAGATTTAGCGACTCCCGGAACAAGTTTATCGTCTTTCCCCAGACGATACAATCCTTCCATTGTGTTATTCATGATGTTAGAAGATGCTGCATCCGTTGATAACGTCGTATCCATTGTTGGTATTTCAGCAGTTTCTGTTAGATTCAATACTTGCTTATTTGAAGTACTGGATCCTTTCGCGCTTGCCTTATTATCATCTTTTTGATAACTACAGGCTCCTAGCACACTTACTGTCAACGTCGATGCAAGCAATAGCGGTATCTTTTTCTTCATGTTGTGTTGCCTCCCCTAATTGCACTTCCTGTACCCTCACTTGTAGAAAAGTAGAATTGAAAGAATAATCTCCAAGTTTCTACAATTTTCATTATACATATAATTAGACGATTGTGAATATAGTTTTTTATTTTTTTGTTAAAATTTTTAATAAAATGTTTATATTTTTAATTTTTCGTAAAGGGATAGGTTAACATTGCTACCATCATCTTGAAATTAGAACCACAATTGCGTATAATTT
>NZ_JBFPJI010000324.1:0-3561 GCF_040838205.1 Bacillus sp. S4 | reverse complement strand
TGGGGGTTTTGTTCATCCCCCACTGATTATTAGCCCTCACCAATCGGGCGTTTACAGGCAGCAGGGCTCCCACCTAACTTCTTTGCTCCACCTGAATTTTGAGGTGGGAGTTTTACTGCCCGCAAATAGCGGGATAAACTGACTATTTTCTTAAAAACAACAAACAATTTATGCACTCCTGCATACACTATTCCATTTTGCATAAAACGGAACGTTAATCATTACCGCTACCACCTTCACGACCCCGGACTTGAACTCTAGAGAATATGTACATGCTGGGCGCACACAAAAAGGAGAAGTCTATGTGACCTTCTCCTTTTTTAGGAATAAGAGATGATATCAGCCGCTATCCCTTTTTCACTAACAATTTTTTGATATTTACGACTCACTGAAGATTGGCTGATTCCAAGAGCTTTTGCAGCCTTAGTCGTTGTTTTGTACTGCTTCATTGCAAGTAAAATCAATTGTTCTTCTACAGAATGTAGTGCTTCTTGTAATGGTAATACTCTTGTAATAACTGGTTTTGATTTTTTAAAGTCATAACCAGGTGTTAAAAACTTACTAACAAACTCCGCTTCAATTACTGGATCGTCTGCTGATACGACTAAACGTTCAATCATATTTTGTAATTCACGTACATTTCCTGGCCATGAGTAAAACTCTAGTAAGCTAAGCGCATCTGGAGTTAAATGATAATTTTTATTATATTTTTCATTTAACTGTTGCAAGAAATGAAAGGCAAGTACCGGAACATCTTCCATTCGCTCTCGTAGAGGAGGAACTCGCAACGGAATTACATTTAGGCGATAAAACAAATCTTCACGGAATGTTCCAGATTCCACCATCTTTTCAAGACTCTTATTTGTAGCAGCAATAATTTGTACATTTATTTTCGTAGGTATTGTACTTCCAATAGGAATTACTTCTTGTTCTTGCAAGACTCTAAGTAATTTCACTTGCAAATGTAAAGGCATTTCTCCAATTTCATCTAAAAATAAAATACCTTGATCAGCCCGCTTAAAATATCCTTCTTTTCCATTTTTATCAGCTCCTGTAAAAGCACCTTTCGTATAACCAAATAGTTCACTTTCTAACAAAGTTTCTGGAATTGCACCACAATTTAATTTTAAGAATGGCTTTGAAGACCGGTTTCCAAGTTGATGAATTGCCTGAGCAATTACTTCTTTTCCGACGCCAGATTCTCCAGAAATAAGAACATTGGAAGAAAAATCTGCTATTTTTTTAGCTTGGTTAATAATTTGCTCCATTTTTGGACTACAGTAAATAAGCTTCTTAAGAAAACGATCTTTATTTTTAAAGTCATCTAACTCCTTCTTATATCGCTCTGATATCTTCTTTATTTCATGTAATTCCGTCTTCAATCTCGTCGCTTCGGTAATATCCCTTGATGCAATAATAATACGATGAAGCTCTCCGTTTTCATTAAATACAGGGTTTCCAACTGCTAATATTTTTCTTCCGCTTTTTGTTTCTTGTACAACTGATACCTTTTTTTGTTTTTCCAACACTAATCGCGTAACAGATGGACTAAATAATCCTTTCTTTTCTAAGTCTAAAAGATTTTTTCCTAAAAGGTCTTTCAAATTACTCCCCCAAAAATCATTGATAACAGTTTCACTATAACGAATTAATTCCCCTTTATGATTAACAACTAATATTTCATCATAAATACTAGACAAGATTGCATGTAAATCTTCATTTAAATCCTTTATATATTCAATTTCCATCGCCATGTCCTCGACCATCGGCAAATCTTGCACAATAATAACCATTCCTTCAATACTTTGATCAAAGTTTGGAATCGGACTATAGTCAACTAATACACCCATCTCATTTGTGATTTGTAATTGATTCAAGATCGTTTTTCCCGTTGTAAATACGTTATTAATGTGCTCTTCGTTAAAAATCAGTTCTGCTGGTACATTCATAACTTTTTCAGGAGTCGATTTAATCATCTTCAAACCAGACTCATTGCAATTTACAATTTTCTTTTCACGATCTACTACAAAAATCCCCATTGGAATAGACGTTAAAATAATTTTCAATATATCAACACTCTGATTTTCTTGTTTAAATAGTTCTGCAAAAACATCCTCTCTTCTTATATATCCTGTTAGCTCATCTATTTCATTTTTTACTATCGCAATCGGCGCTCCAATAATTTGAAAAAGAGCTGTTAAAGAAATATCTTTACTAAGATGACATATTGTATCTAGTGAAACAGCATTTGAAAGCAATACCTTAGCAGTTAATCCCTTACTATTTGATAGCAGATCCTTCACATGAACGTATGCAAATAATTTCTCCCCTCTTTTTAAAAATAGAAAAGATTCTTTTATATTTTCAACATCTATATTCCATTCCTTTTCAGATTGATCGATAGATAGAGAAACAATAGGTCTAATTTTTTTATGAGCAATGGAAAACATGTTGCTATTCCTCCTTTGAACTATTTAATTTGTATTGTATCATTAAAAACAGATTTTTTTAATTAATCTGAAAATAAAACGTTTTTTCCTTTACTTAATAAAAAAAGGAAGATGAACGCCTCCATCTTCCTCATTGTTCTATCTTTAATCACTACCACTAACGAAAAGATCTTCTTGAATATAAGCTAATACCATACCTGGAATTACTTTATCCCCTGCCTCTACTTCTAAAGATTGAACTTCTCCACTACATCCCATCTTAATTACTTCCAGTTTACCATTCATATCTTTAATAGAGAATAATGGCTCCCATTCATAAATTCGCGAATCCTTATTAATAGACACTTTTTCAATTATTCCATAACACGGACTCGTAATAATATCATAATACACAATCAATCATCCCTTTCTTTTATTCTATTAATATTGTTCTTCTAACCTTTGTGACTGAAGAATCATATAGAAAAAGTTTTGAAGCTCTTCTATATCTTCTACCTCAATTCCTAGCCTTGGTGCCCAATATTGTTCCTCTCCAATATCTTCTTGACTTAATAAAACCATTCTCCCATTTTGAATTGAGGTAACCATTGCTTTTCCAAGAAACTGTTGCGAATACGTAACAGCTATATCGTAACGATGACTATTCGACAAAATGCAATAATAGCCGATTTGTTGTCTCTCCACTTCTTCTAATAAAATATCCAGTTTCATTTGGTCCCTCCTTTAGGTTAAAAATGCAACTAGCATATTAGACGTAATATTTCTACAACTTCGCAACCACCTTCAATGAAATGATTTTCAAGTTCAACTGTATTTGTTTTTTGCTTGGATTACGACCATAACACCCCGCTTTTATATTTTTACTAATTGTACAAAGCAATAATTGTGCCAAAAGAAAATACCATGTTGACCATCATTTATCAGCCATCCTCCCTAGACTTGCCCCTCTTCCTTATGAATCGTTGAATGAATTATGCAATACTGCATGATTGCCCAATCTTCAAAGCAAAAAACATCGGATCCATTCCCGATGTCTTTTGCTTTTTTATCCCGCTATTTGTGGGCAGTAAAACTCCCACCTCAAAATTCGGCTGGAGCAAAGAAGTTAGGT
>NZ_JBFPJI010000323.1:0-3612 GCF_040838205.1 Bacillus sp. S4 | reverse complement strand
ACACAAAATATAAGGCATAGATAAATAAATTATTATATGAAATTTATTTTTAATATAAAAAGTGCATAAATGCTTGTTTAACAGTCATTCGTGGCACTTTTGTATTATACAAAATATAAAAGGTCAGAACTGCTCATTCTTATCCTAAGATTCAACGATATAGGCTTATAAACCATGTAATATCAAGGTTTATAAGCTTTGTTTTTTATCAATGCTCACATTTGGTTCACATTAGAATTTTTCGGTTTTTATTTGATGTTTTCATAGGGGTTTACAATATTCTCAAAGTTTTCTGCAGCTTGTTGTTGCATGTTTTGTGTGTTATGGCTGTACTTGTCTAAAGTCATTTGAATAGAAGAATGACCTAAGCAATCCTGAGCGATTTTAGGGTGCTTACCAGCTTGAAGCATGAGTATGCCTTAAGTCGTGAACTTGAAAGATACGCTTGTTGATCTGTAAAAAAAATGCAAATTGATGTAGGTGATTTAACGGGTATTCCAACTGGTTATGACGATTTGAATAGAATGACAGCAGGGTTACAAGAAGGCGATTTAATCATTATCGGTGCCCGTCCTTCGATGGGGAAAGCAGCATTTGTATTAAACGTCGCTTTTCATGGGGCAAGTGCTCATACAGCAACAGGAGTCTTCTCGTTAGAAATGGGGGAAGAACAGTTACTTAAGCGGATGATCTCAAGTACTGGAAATATAGATGTTACGAAATTAAAGAATCCTAAAAAGCTATGTAATTTAAAAGATTGGGAAAAAATTAGTCAGGCAATGGGATTAATAAATGATTTGCCATTAGAAATTTATGATAAAGCAAATGTCACGATGCAAGAGATTTACGCTAAGACTAGGAAGCTAAAGCGTAAGTATCCTGATAAAAAGGTTTTAATCGCAATTGACTATTTGCAGCTTATTGTAGGTGACCCAAAGCACAAAGGAAATCGCATGCAAGAGATTGAAAAGTATTATATATGCTAAATAGATAATTTTGAACCTATTTAGGCAAAGATAGATTTTATGAAATTTAAATAAAATCCTTATTTGAAAATTAAAGAGCGCCTTTCTCCCAAGGCGCTCTGACCAAAACTAATGTTGAAAAGAGATACCCAAGATATT
The DNA here is from genome assembly GCF_040838205.1 of Bacillus sp. S4. Taxonomy (NCBI): domain Bacteria; kingdom Bacillati; phylum Bacillota; class Bacilli; order Caryophanales; family Bacillaceae; genus Bacillus; species Bacillus sp. S4. Next base: position 2,488 of record NZ_JBFPJI010000323.1, on the reverse strand, counting down.
GTATGTATGTTTTTTAGATAGGTGAAATTTGATAACAAAATCGTTATTTACTAGCAAATGAAAAGAGCACACTAATAAGTATGCTCTTTGAAAGGTTAGATTTCTATGAGTGGAGAGTCTCCATGCAATAACATATGCTTGTCTAGCTTAAATGTGACAAGTTTTTAATAAAAACGCTATTTGATATGTAAAAGTTAGAGCACTTTGGAAAGTGCTCTGTAAAGGCTATTTATTTTAAAAAGAGAGGATAGAAGATATCATATGAGGCTATTTTTAATTGAGTGTGTATCTTTTGCATAAAAAATTGCATTGTGTAGAAATGAGGAAACTAAAAAAGAGCACCATGTACAAGTGCTCTTCAAGATAGGAGGTAACTCTATGAGCTGAGTCTAGGTTAGAAGTATATGGTGTGAAAAAGAAATAAGAACAAAATTTTATAATCAGACTAATCAAAAAGAGTAGCTAGCAAAAGCTAACTACTCCATGCATAAGAAGAATACAATGGTCATTCATATTTCAACTTGGTGTATCTATAGCATTAACATATTTTTTGAATTTATTTAGCCAGTAAACAAAGCAGTTAGCTACTTAAGCTAACTGCGATGTTCTCAGTACTGTCTTTAAAGGATATGTGATTCGGCACAATTTCATGGGAAAACTAATATGGCTGTTAACATACCTAAAATAAAAGGGAATCAATGTTACGATTCCCTTCGTTCACTATTGCCTCTGTTAGTAAACAAAATGACTGCTCTTGTTGAGCAATCGTATCCTTCTAACTGTTACTCTTCAGGCAGTGAATTAAAATTTGGGAGAGTATTTCTTAGTCCATCAAATACCTGTTGTACTTTGTCAAGTTTCTCTTCGTCTGAGAATCTTGACAAATCATCTACTGAACTAACTCGAATACATAATGGACCAATATTTAACCGAATCAATCCCAACAATACTACCGTAGTCGTACAAGGAATGTTTATACATAGTAAATCACTATCTTCACAAACAGTGCCTTCTGGACATGTAGGGCATTCTTCTGTTTGTTGTATCGCTGCATTTTCCATAGGATCTTCTCTCCTTTCTATAAAGATATTACAAGATATGAAAGAAATACCCTATCTGACATGGACAAGCATCCTTTTTTAGTTAAAGGGGTATTTGGTAGTTTATTAATTCATTCTCTAATTAACATGCAACTGTTAATTCAATTGAATGTAAAAAAATTCATATGTATAAATATATATAAATACGTTTTTAAAAAATAATTCACGAGATAATGATATTACGAAGTGTAGGAGTGAAACCCTCACTTTGGGATGAAAATTAAATTTTATAATGTAAAACCCAAAAATAGAATAGGTTTTTTATCGTATTACTTTACGTTTGAAATGCTCAATTAACATTATATTTACCCTTTTTAGGTTTGCGTTTTCTATGTTTTTCACCTAATGTTCATTGGAAGTTCCATAGTTTTCTTAATTTTTTGGTGCATCAATCTAATAAAAATAAAAGAGCAGCTAGCAATAGCTAACTGCTTAGCCCCAGGGAAGGGAGAGGAGCGATTTGTTAGGTCTAAGGTTGAAATAAGGGTTTTAGATATTAAGACCTAAATATAGTATGGATTTCAATTTAAAAGTTATGCATATAAACTGTATTCGTGTAAAAAATGGTTAACAAACAAAGCAGCTAGCTAATTAAGCTAACTGCAATGTTCTTAGTACTTTCTCTAAAGGATATGTGATTCGCACAATTTCATGGGAAAACTAAAATGGCTGTTAGCTTACCTATAGTATCTACAATTTGTGGAAATTAATTCTTGAATTTTATAATAAAGGATCAATGAAAATAAGATAGCAGACAGTTGGTAAATGAACTGCCTGCTAAATGAACGAACAAATGTGATTTGGAAAGATTGAGCTACATCTGTAATAGCTCATGAGTAGTATAGTTAGAAACTTAAAAGTTTATTCATCGGGTAAAGTGAATTGAAAAACTTCATATTGCACGACAAAGTAGCTAGCTCAATTAGCAAACTACTTGTTGTACAAAAGGAAATTAGGCCCTACAAGTAAATGATATGTAACTTTTAGTTACAGCTATAGTATAAGCAGAGTTAAAAATATTATGAGTTGTGTAACTCAAAAGGGAAAGTCTTATGAAACTATGAATATCAAGGAATTCAGCGATAGGGGCACTTACACAAAATATAAGATATGGGTAAGTGATGGAAGCTTTTTACTATAAAATAATGAGCGAATGATAATGTTAATCCAATGAACCCATTGGCTAATAGGTTAATACGATGTAACGGGAAGGAGATGAAAAAATGAATAATGGTCATTATGAATACAAAAATTCTTTTCATCAGTATTATCCAAACGAGTCTTATCCTTTTGTAATGGACAACAGAAATATAGATATGAGTAGAGGGGTAAGACCACACATCCATCAACTTAAGGTATCTTTTTATACAAAATGTGGTTTTTTCACG
>NZ_JBFPJI010000322.1:0-3621 GCF_040838205.1 Bacillus sp. S4 | reverse complement strand
ATGTTTTTACGTCTTTTGCATGACGACTTAATACATTTTACGGAGTAGAAGAATTGACTACCCAACCTCATATGTATTCTGTGTTCAGAGAACAGTCGTTTTAGAGTCTTTTGCATGACTATGAATAAAACATACCATGTTTCGCTATGCAAAAACGATGCTTTCATCCCACGTCGTAAATTCTGTAATAACATAATACGTATGAAGAGAAGGATTTTTACTCTTTACCTCAACACGTACATAATCCGTCTCTCCTATTTCATTTAACTTTCGCTCAACCTCTTTTTTCACGCCTACAATATCTTCTTTTTCCTCTTTAATTTCCCTACTCACAATGGTATTTCCTTGATCAGAAAGTAATACTACTTCAGCATTACTTAAACCCACTTCATTTGGTATATTAAAATAGCAATTCACATACGAATCTTCCGATGGATTTTTGTCTTCTCCTAATTCCCTTGGCAAAATTAGTGCTTCTATTCCACTTCCTGCATTCACCATTGGATTCCTATACAATTTATTCCCGACTGCGATTGCAATATTCGCCGTTTTAATTGTTGATTGTACTGTTGTTGAACTAGAACCCCCTTCTCTTACATTTGAAGTTAATGAAATTTCAATCTTTTTATTATATGCAGAAATCGCTGTATCTTCTCTTGTATTTCGTACATGGATATTAACATCTTCACTATTATATGTAATGCGTCCTATCGTATTTTTACTATTTGAAAATACATTATCTCCTTTTTATTAACATCCTCATCCCCTAAATTACCGTAAATTTTTTCTGGTTTATTTTGATTCTTAAATAACAATCTCTTATCTTGTTTTATCGCTAACCAGCTATATAGAGAGGAATACTTTCTTACTTTTGCCATATTTCTCTCCACAAACATGGCAAAAGTAAGAATCCTCCAATAATTCAGCAGCACATTTTCTACATTTCTTCATTTTTATAACCCCTTTTTCAATCATAGCTTTTTCTTATAATATCCCTATATACATTTATCGTAATATAAACTCTCTCTTTTTCCTATTTATCGAATTATAACTTCCCGCCCGGACCGTTGATTTTTTACAGACTGTGTCTTAACCTCTTTTTCCGTTCTGTGTCAACATGAAAAAACAACCCTTCACCTGACCCAAAAGGGTCAGGTGAAGGGTTATTTTCTTAGTTTCTATCATTTATTATTGTTTTCATTTAATAAAATTTAAAAGATATCAGAGTGTTGGAAACCCTAAAGGGTTTCTCAACACTCTGAAAAAAATCAACCGGACGGTTGATTTTTTATCGCCTACTATAATGTGCAGTGTCAATCCCTCGCTGCGCTAACCAATGATATGTTTCGCCTTTTACAACAAGAGGTACAGATTGCAACTCTTCTATCGTCTTCACGCCAAGAGCTGTCATAATAAATTTTAAATCTGTATGTAAAAGATCGATTTCATCCACTAACTTCTCAACACCATCTTGCATTAAAATACGTAAAAAGTATCCAGCAAACGCAGTTGTATTCGCCCCTAATGCGATTGCCTTCGCCACGTCAATTGCTGTTTGTATACCCCCAGATGCAATAAAAGAGAGGTTATTATTTATAGAGGTTGCTTCAATAATCGAGGTAGCTGTTTGTATGCCCCAGTTATTAAAATAAGAAAGCATTCGCTGTCTTCTTTCATTTTCAACAGCAGCAAAATTCGTACCACCTTGTCCGCCAATATCAATTGCTGTTATACCTATACTCGCTAACTGTTGTACTGTTTCCTTACTCATTCCAAATCCCACTTCTTTTACAATGACAGGAACTTTACTGTTTAAAACAATTTGTTCAATTCGCCGAAGTACACCAGTAAAATCACGGTCTCCTTCTGGCATCGTTAACTCTTGTATGACATTTAAATGAATTTGCAGTGCATTCGCTTCAATCATATCAACGGCACGCTCTGCCTGTTCGACAGTTGCCTCACTCCCCAAATTAGCAAAGAAAATACCATTTGGGTTTACCTTTCTGACAATCTTATAAGAAGCCGCCTCGCTTTCATTTTTTAAAGCTGCCATTTGCGATCCTACAGCCATAGCAAGGTTATGATGTTTCGCTACATATGCTAATTGCTCATTAATATGTAATGTTTGCTCTCCTCCACCACCAGTCATCGCATTGATAAAAATCGGCGAACTTAGTGAAAGTTCGCCGATTTTTGTTTCACATGTTACAGTATCATAACTTGAATTTGGCAAGCTTTGATGCACAAAATCAATATCATGAAAGCCATGCGTACGAGACTGACCAGTAGAAAGAGCATATTCAATATGATCTAATTTACGTTTTGCCCTTACCACTTGTACCCCTCTTTATTTCTTTAATTTTTTCAGTTGTTCACCAATAATATCACCTAACTGGAAAGTAGCAGAATCAGCATTTGGCTCATATTGGCTATAATCTTCTGTTACATTATTTTCTTCAAGCGTTTCTTTTATGCTTAAAGAAATACGTTTTTCTGCTACATGGACTTCAAGTACTTTCACTTTTACTTCTTGTCCCATTTCCAATACTTCATTTGGATTTTTCACGTGACGATTTGCAATTTGAGATACATGCACAAGCCCTTCAACACCAGGTAAAATTTCAACAAATGCACCGAATGTAACAAGGCGTTTTACTACGCCCTCACGAATATCTCCAGCCTTTATTTCGCCAGCAACATTTTCCCAAGGTCCCGGCTGAGCTGCTTTAATTGATAAAGAAATACGTTGCGTATCAGCATCAACAGATAACACTTTTACCTTTACCTTTTGACCTTGCTCTAATACCTCAGAAGGTTGCTCTACACGTTCGTGTGAAATTTGTGAAATGTGTACTAAACCGTCCACACCACCAACGTTAACGAAAGCACCAAAATCCGTTAATCGTTGTACTGTTCCTTCAACAATATCCCCTTCTTTTAACGAAGAGATTGCTTCTTTTTTCTTAGAATCTAGTTCTAGTTCTACTACCGCTTTATGTGAAAGAATAACACGATTTTTTTCACGGTCTAATTCAACAATTTTCACCGTTAATGTTTTTCCTTTATAGTCAGCAAAATCTTCTACATAATGTACCTCTACAAGTGAAGCTGGGATAAAACCACGAACACCAAGGTCCACAACTAACCCACCATTCACGATATCTTTTACAGTAACATCAAATACATGACCAGAATTAAATTTCTCTTGTAATTCTACCCACGCTTTTTCTGCGTCAACAGCTCTCTTAGATAAAACAAGATCATCTTCTTCTAATTTAATAATTTTCAATTCAAGTGTTTGATCTAATTCTACAACATCGCTTGCTTTTTCAATATGAACGTTAGCTAATTCACTAATCGGAATTACGCCATCTGTTTTGTATCCAACATTTACAAGAACTTGTTTCTCTTCAACTTTCGTTACAGAACCTGTAACAACGTCACCAACTTGTAATTCTTTTGAATTCATAACTTCTTCATTCATTTTCTCTACCATGGAAATACCTCCCTACAGAATTGACAAAGCATTTTTATGTATATACGAAATGAAAACAAATGTTTTCATTTGCATGTTTAAGAATTTATCATCACATATTCTGTTTCAATACAGTTCACAAG
>NZ_JBFPJI010000321.1:0-3624 GCF_040838205.1 Bacillus sp. S4 | reverse complement strand
GAACCATTAAATACAGTTTATTTTTCATGACAAAAAAAAGGGAATTATGAATAAAATGTAATAGATTCTTAAATATTTAACAATTCCTATATTTAAAAATTATAAAAGATGCTAAAATCCAAATATAGAGAAAATATAACTTCTAAAGGCGGTTGAGATAAATACATGTTTACTCAAAAGAAAGCACTCCAACATAAAATTGATCAATTAGAAAATCGTATACATGAGCTAGAAACAGAATTAAAACAAAAAGATATTGAAAACCAAGAGACTATTTCTTCTATCCACGACCGTGTACAAAGCGTTGTTCAAGAACATCAACTTGTAAATAACCAGCACCATACACTCCAAAATTTAATTCAACAATTAAACTCATGTTTTGAAAATGTTTCAACACGTACGACACATTCCAATGAATTAAATAGTGAAATGTTACAAAAAGAACAAAGCTTAATTCAGTCTATTGAAGAAATTATCGATTGCTCTAATGAAGGAAAAGAATCTGTTCACCGTTTACTCATTGTAATTAATAAATTAGGTGAACAATCTCAGCGCACGTCTAATAGTATGAATCATTTAAGTGAACGCTCAAAAGAAATCGAGCAAATTGTAGAAGTAATTCAAAACATTGCTGCGCAAACAAATTTATTAGCGTTAAATGCAAGTATTGAAGCTGCACGTGCTGGAGAGCATGGAAAAGGATTCGCTGTTGTTGCCAATGAAGTAAGAAAACTAGCAGAAAGCACAGCGGAGAGTACAAAAAACATTGGAAATTTAACGAAAAAAATCCAAGAGGAAATTGAAAAAGCGTACGAAAATACAAAAGATAATTTACATTTAGTTGATGAAGGTGTAGAAATGAGCGCCGATACTAACGCTAGAATTGAAAATATTTTAATAATGATTCAAACATTACAAAGTGGCGCTACAAATGTTATTAAAGCTATCGAAAACCAAAAATCTTGTAATGATGATATATTAAGAGAATTTGCAAACACTCAACAAATGTTCCAAAAATTAAATACTACTATTATGAGCCATATTCATGATGCTGAAAAAGTCGATGTTCAATTAACTAAAAGTCTTCAAGAAACAGTAGCTTCTCATTAATAATAAAAATCCCTTATACCGGTATAAGGGATTTTTATTATATTTCGAATATTTATTTCTTCTCAATATTCATCCTCTCTTTTGCTATAATGGAAAAGTTGTTTCTTTCGACTAATAAACAAGGAGGTTATTATGGAACAATTTTACTACATTTTAAAATATTTAATTCTTGGTCTGTTCCAAGGACTAACAGAGCCAATTCCGATTTCTTCAAGCGGTCACCTCGTTTTAGCACAGCATTTGCTAGGACTAAAAATAGAAGGGTTTAGCTTCGAACTACTTGTTAATTCAGCTTCATTATTAGCTGTATTACTTATTTATAGAAATGATTTAATTCGTCTAACGAAGAATGGTCTATCTTATATATTTACAAGAGCAGAAGACGCAAAATCAGATTTCTTCTTTATTATTTACCTTGTTATTGCAACCATTCCAGCAGGTGTTATTGGTATTTTATTTAAAGATTATATCGACCACTATTTAAAAGGTGTGAAAATGGTTGGGATTTCCCTTCTTATTACTGCTATCGGCCTTTGGATTATTCGAAACTTGCGTGGACGTAAAAATGATGGCGATCTTTCTATGAAAGATGCAATCATTATTGGTCTAGCACAAGCTTGCGCACTAATTCCTGGTATAAGCAGATCAGGTGCTACAATCGTGGCAGCAATGTTACTTGGTATGAAGCAAGAAACAGCTCTTCGCTTCTCATTCTTACTATACATTCCTGTTAGCTTAGGTGGTTTATTGTTAAGTATTACAGACATTGCAAACGATCCAAATTTAGATACATTATTTGTACCTTATATTGTTGCTTTCATCGCAACATTTGTCATGACATATATTTCATTAAAATGGTTTATGAACATTATGGCAAAAGGAAATTTAAAATATTTCTCTTTCTACTGTATTATCGTAGGTGTGCTAACTATCATTTTCTTATAAAGTGAAACTTTAATCAGTGGGGGTTTTGTTCATCCCCCACTGATTATTAGCCCGCACCAATCGGGCGTTTACGGGCAGCAGGGCTCCCACCTAACTTCTTTGCTCGGGCCGAATTTTGAGGTGGGAGTTTTACTGCCCACAAATAGCGGGATAAAAAACCTCTTACTGCCCTCATACAGTAAGAGGTTTTTCCTTATGCATAAACTTTCTTTTCCTGACAATACAAGCGAATAACATGTGTATTTTTTTGAAATAAATCATGTGTTAAGCGAATAATAATAAAATTTCGTTTTGTATTATCATCATGAACAAAAATCTGTTCCCCCTCCTGAAAACGCCATGTGCTTTCAAAAGTTGTAATATGATCCCCGCTTACCGAAAAAAGCTCATATCGCATATCTAGTACCCTCTCTCAACTTATATAATCACAATATCCTTATATTAGATTTAGTATAACTTAATTTCGATAAAATTTGTAATTCTTTCTATTTCGAAATATTTTAACTTTGTTTTAAACTCCTTTTAGCGCTATAATGATAAACGAATTTTCATTGAAAGGAGCTTCATTTTGACTGCATATTTATTTCCAGTAAAAACAGCTTTTATTTTATTTCCTATTTTAGCAATGTTTCTATTAATTCCTTTTTTAATATTTAATTATCGAAAATACGGTTATTTAAATAAATGGCGCTCATTTATTTTATACTCATTATTACTTTACTTATTAAATGCCTATTTTCTTGTTATTTTGCCGTTACCACAAACGTATGATACTTGTAGCCTACAACCCGCTAATACACAGCATATGCAACTCTCACCATTTTATTTCATACAAGAGATTAGTAACCATACATCGGCAATTTTAACGAAACCAACTACTTATTTCTTGTTATTAAAAGAATCTGCATTTTTACAAGTTGCTTTTAACGTTCTATTAACCGTTCCATTCGGTATTTACTTACGTTATTATTTCCGACGTAGTTTCTTACAGACTATTTGTATTTCTTTTTGTCTTTCACTATTTTTCGAGCTAACACAGGTGACTGGATTATATGGTATATATAATTGTGCCTATCGCCTATTCGATATAGACGATTTGTTTTTAAATACATTAGGAGGAATCATTGGTTTTATTATCGCACCAATATTTACGTACTTCCTTCCGAAAGCAAACGAGTTAGATAGCCGTATTGATTTGGAAACGAAACCAGTTGGTTTTGTACGTCGTTTGATCGCTATGCAAATTGATTGGATTTTCTTATCTATCGTTGTACCATTCATTAAAAATAAAGGAAATTCTATATTTATTTCTAATATCCAATCTTACACAAATATATACGAACTCATTTTCATTACATGTTCGATCTTTATTTACTTTATTATCATTCCATACTTTACGAACGGAAAAACAATTGGGAAAGCATTGCTTCGTATTTACGTGAAAGGAAAGTCAGATCGTATTACAATGAAGGAACTATTCATCCGTTACGGTATATTCTATTTCATTTTAGGTGGAATCAACTATATTCTTTCTAGTAGCTCTATCTTAAATCATACAGAGCCTTTAGT
>NZ_JBFPJI010000320.1:0-3649 GCF_040838205.1 Bacillus sp. S4 | reverse complement strand
GGTAATAAAAATATAAAAGCTAAAGTAGAAGAACCTTTAAGTTTTCAAGTAGAAACCTTATTTAATTTGTTATCTAAAGTAGAAGATAAATTAGCAGATGGATTTTCAATACAAGTTGGATGGTCTGTTTTTAGTTTATATAAGTATGAAGATTATTATCAAATTATCACCCGGGATTATACTAAAAACCCTTTTAAGGATACGTCAGAGGATTTAACGATTGCTTTATGGGTACAACTAGAGCAATCGCATTGCTTACGTCGATTAAATATAGAGGGAGAATTGATAAAATTTAACGATAAGATTGTGATAGCGAAAAATGTGTTGCAACAAGAAGAGTTCTATTTACAAAGATCTAGCGGGTGTGGTGAAGGTGATTCGGGTTGGTATATAGGACCTATCAATGAAGAAGAATCAGGTGAATTGGAAACCATATACGCCTACGAATTATTAAAAATGAAACCTGCAATTATTCAAGTACTAGCCTTACCGTATAATTATTTAGTAGTTTTTGAGAAAGACAAAATTAAAGCAATCTTAAATGAAAATGATGTTGAAATTTGGAGTGAAATAGAAAGATAATGTATTTATATAAGATGTCAAACAGCTAAAACGAAAATTTCCGGAGTCAAGCACTTCATTGTCAACGTATGACAATAGGTGCTTTTTTACGTGCAGTGAAGAAAAAATATAAGTTTTCTTTTTACTCTATTTCATCTTTGAATCACATGTTATAATTTGGAATATATATATATATTTTATGAATTTTCAGATAATTTAAAGGTGGTAGATTACTATATGAGTACATTAAAGAAAATCACTAACAATATTTCAAAGGTCATTATAGGAAAAGATGAATCGATTGAACTGGCAGCTATAGCTCTTATAGCAAGAGGACATATTTTATTAGAAGATGTACCTGGGACTGGAAAAACAACATTAGCAAAAAGCTTAGCGAAAAGTGTGGACGCTAAGTTTCAAAGAATTCAATTCACAGCTGATACTTTGCCTGGAGATGTTATTGGTCTCGAATATTTTGATGTGAAGGAATCGGAATTTAAAACGAGGTTAGGGCCTATTTTTGCAAATATAGTATTAGTTGATGAAATTAATCGAGCTGTACCGAGAACACAATCTTCGTTACTTGAAGTTATGGAAGAACGTACTGTTACGATTGCGAAGCAGACACATTCATTACCAGAACCTTTTTTAGTTATTGCAACGCAAAACCCTCTCGAGTCAGCGGGTACATTTCCTTTACCAGACGCTCAATTAGACCGATTTTTACTTACTATACGCCAAGGTTACCCTACGAGAGAAGCAGAAAAGGAAATGATGAGACGATTTCAAACGAATGATCCTCTAGAAGCATTACATTCTATAATTTCAACTGAAGAAATTATTGCGGTGCAAAAACGTGCAAGGGAAGTGTTAGTAGGGAATGATGTGCAAGATTATCTTCTTGAAATCATTGAGGCAACTCGTAAGCATGAACTGATTGAAATCGGTGTAAGCCCGCGAGGTACATTGGCATTTATGAGAGCGATTCAAGCACGGGCAATATTAAATGAAAGAGATTACTGTACGCCAGATGATATTAAGACGCTTGCTGCAGCCGTTTGTTCTCACCGGTTAACGTTAACGATTGAAGGGGAGATGAAAACGACGAAGGAACAAATCATTAAAGAAATTCTTCATACGATTGGTGTGCCAGTGGAGAATGTACGATGAAACAACAGCTCGTGTATACACCGTTAGCGGAACCCTTTGTAATAGGAGTTGTATCAGTTGTAGCCGTTATTTTATGTATATTCTCAAGTAATCTGCTAATTTTATCCCTCGTATTTTTATATTTAATTTTAATAGGAGCTACGCATGGATACATACGTAAAGTATCTCATGTTCAATGGGAATACAATCAAGGTAATTCGAACGTTTTTATAGGTGAAACGAATACGTGCAAAATAAAAATTTCAAACAACTCGATATTTCCTATGTCCAATATCGTATTTCGATTTAAATGTGAAAATAAGCTAACTTGGAATCATGATGAACTAAATAAAAATCATAGTACTGGTTCAAATTATTATATTAATTTAAATTTAAAAGGAGGAGGGACTGTTTCATTTGATTTGCAAGCTATAGCGTTAAAAAGAGGTATCGCGAAATGGGAAGAAGTTGAAATCGTTATTACTGATCCCTTTGGATTTATAACGAATCATATAACGTATAGTCATGTTGATACACCGTCCTATCTAGTTTTACCAGCTGTCCCAAAAATACAAGTGCCTGAATTACAAGAATGGTCACGCGGATTTCGAAAAGCAATGTCTTCTCCGCTATATGATGAAACGAAAGTAATGGGAGTGAAATCTTATGAAAATGAAGATTTTCGTTCTATCCATTGGGGTGCAACAGCAAAAACAGGGACGATAACTGCGAAAAAATATGAACGGACACAATCTGATAAATATGCGATTTATCTTAATTTACAAAATAAAAGTGGCGTTTCTTTACGAAATGATATTGAAGAGCTTATTGAATTAACAGCAGGCATATGCAAGCAACTGCTTTTGCAAGATTGTTCATTTGAATTATGGATTAACAGCGTGAAAGGTAACGGATTGTTGCATGTAAAAAATGGGGATAATCGGAAACATTTGCAAAATGTATTAAAGGTACTTGCCTCAATATCGGATCAAGATACGCCTGTATCATCTTCTTATTTTTACACAGCTGGATTTCGTCGAAAGGAATTGGGTGCGGTTCCTTTAATTCTTGGTACTTCTCCAAAGAAATATAGTAGAACGAATAAATGGATTGTAATTAAAGAATAAGAAAGGGCTTATGTCATGATTAATAAAAAGAGGCATATGAAGGTGAAGTTTTGGAGTGTAAAAGCTTTAATCATACTTTTCTTTGCAATTAGTGCGATAACGTTATCACAAGGTGTTGTGCATGTACAAGGCATAGTAAAAGAGCGTTTTTTTAGTGAGAAGAAATCTGAAAAAATTTATAAGGAAACAATAAACAATGAAAATAATGAAGATTATGGCACTGGCAGACCTTTGGAAAATACAAAAGTAGGAGAAAATAGGGATAGGACGCCAACGGGTAAAAAATTTAAAGGTTTTAAAAAGGAAAATTCATGGGGAGACGTATTTTCTTTTCTTTCAAATTCATGGATTACTGTAGTTTTTTATGTAGTTATTGCAGTGGCAATCATATATTATTTCTACAAGTATGTTAGGAAAAGGTTAACGAAAACAGAAATAGAACAGGAGAAACAATCTGAAACAAAAGAGAATGCGGTAAGAATCGTAAAGAATGAAACAGCCATCCATCAGTCAGAGCAGTCACTACCTACAGATACGATAAGGAAAACGTTAGTTGAATGGGAGAGAACTTTACCATTTTATGAACAGAGAAGGTCTTATGAAACGATACAACAATGGTTAAAACGAATATGTCGAACGAGAGATATTATTCCGATATATGAGTCTGTTCGTTATGGTGAAAAGACGTATACGGAGTTAGATGTGGAAAAAATAATGAAGTGGGTAGAGGATGGTGGGAAAGGGCTGCATGAATAGTAGAATGTACTATATCAAAATAAAAAAGATGGCTGAGTTAATCTGAATATAAAAAT
>NZ_JBFPJI010000319.1:0-3670 GCF_040838205.1 Bacillus sp. S4 | reverse complement strand
ACATTATACTATGTTATCAATATATACTTTGTAAAAATTATATATTTTTCATAAAAAAGCACCTTAAGCAAAATACCACTTTATTGTCCACAAGAAATTTCATTGCATACTTTTACTACTTCAATGAATTAAAAACAGACCTTATAATTACAAGGCCTGTTGCAAACTCCCTTTATTTTGTAGTAAGTACATATTGTAGTAAAGTCCTTGTTCACTAAGCAACTCTTGATGTGTTCCTCTTTCTATGATTTCCCCTTCATGCATAACAAATATTTGATTCGCATCTTGGATTGTAGACAATCTGTGTGCAATCGCTATCGTTGTTCTACCTTTTCGCATTTGCTGCAATGCCGTTTGGATCGCCTCCTCTGTTTCTGTATCAATATTTGCCGTCGCTTCATCTAACACTAATACTTTCGGATTAGTTGCTATCGTTCTAGCAAAAGCAATTAATTGCCTTTGACCACTAGAAAACGCAGCTCCTCTCTCGACAACTTCTGTATCATACTGCTCCGATAATTTTTCAATAAACGTATTCGCTTGCACAAATCGCGCTGCTTCTTCTATCTCTTCATCCGTTATCTCTTCATTATACATACGAATGTTTTGCTTTACATTTCCAGCAAATAAAAATGCATCTTGCAGCACAAGACCAATTTTCTTTCGAATTTCTTGTTCTTCAAACTTCTCTAAACCCACTCCGTCTATTACAATATTACCTGATTTAATATTGTAAAATCTCATTAATAAATTCATAATTGTACTCTTACCACTACCAGTGTGTCCAACGAAAGCAACCGTTTGTCCTGGCTTTACGTGAAAAGATACATTTTTTAAAACGTCACGCTTTCCATCATATGAAAAAGTAACATCTTTAAACTGAATTTCCCCGTTAACTACTCGTGGATTTTCACTCCCCATTTGAACAGGAGCTAAATCTTTATCGTCCATTAAATGAAATACACGCGATGATGAAACGAGCGCTTGTTGGAAGAAAGATAGTTTCATCATCATCTCATTTACCGGCTGGAAGAAACGATGAATATAGTTAACGAAAGCATATAAAACCCCTACTTCAACAGGACTCTTTAAAGCGTCAATTCCAAATAAACCAAGAACTAACGCAATTGCTACAATATGAACAAGATCTGTTGCTGGACGTAAAAGTAATGCATCTAATTTCAATGTACGACGTCCAGCACTATAATGCTTGTTGTTCACTTCTTCAAACTCTTTTCTCATCCGCTTTTCTTGCCGGAACACTTGAACAATATTCATCCCTTGAATGGACTCATTTAACTTTGCATTTAATACACTCAGTTGATTACGTACCTCTAAATAAAAAGCTGCACTTTTCCGTCGATACAGCACCATAATCGCAAACATAATTGGAATTAATATGAGAGAGAATAGCGCTAATTTTACATCTAGTAAAAACATCGCTACTAAAATCCCCACTAAAAAGACTACATTTTTCACGAATGTTGATAGTACACTAACATAAAAATCCTTAATCGCTTCCGTATCATTCGTTATACGAGATACAAGTGTACCAATCGGCGTACGATCAAAGAAACTTAATGACAATTTTTGAACATGGTCATACACTTCAACTCGCATATCTTGAACAATCTTAAAAGCGATATTTTGAAAGTACAATAAGTCTAAATACGTAAATAATACTTTTAATAAGTGAGCAATAATATACACTACAAATAGAGTTACAAGTGCTGATTGTTCAAAGTTACGTGGTACTAAGTGTTCATCAAGAAATTGTTTAATTAAAAAAGGACCCATCATTTCAGTTACAGTTGCGCCAACTAGAAATAAAAATGCTAATGCTAATAATCCTTTATATGGTCTCATATAAGAAAGCAATCTCCTTAAATCACTCCGCTTTTTCTCAGCCATCATACGCCTCCTTTCTCTACCAACGCCTCTAACTGCTGGCTTTCATACATTTCTTTATACCAACCATTTTCGTTCATTAGTTGTTCATGTGTTCCTCGCTGCATAACCTTACCTTCATCAATAACAAGAATAAGATTTGCATGCTGAATCGCACTTAAACGGTGCGCAGTAATAATCGTCGTTTTTTCTGCTCTTTCTCGTTTCAATGCAGTTAATATAGTTTCTTCTGTTTTTGCATCTACAGCTGATAAACAATCATCTAAAATTAAAATTTCAGCATTCGTTAATAACGCACGTGCAATTGAAATCCGCTGTTTTTGGCCTCCTGATAGCGAAACCCCTCTTTCACCTACTACCGTGTCATATCCTTCCGAAAATTGAATAATATCATTATGAATACAAGCAATCTCAGCAGCCCTGCTAATTTCTTTATATGTAGCATCGGCCTTTCCAAAAGCAATGTTCTCCCCAATACTCGCTGAAAATAAAAAATGATCTTGCGGTACGTATGAAATTGCAGAGCGTACACCGTGAAGTGTTAAATCTCGAATATCCCGCTCACCAACTTTTAATTCACCATTAAAGTGGTCATACTCGCGAATTAAACATTTTAATAACGTCGTCTTCCCTGCACCGGTACGCCCGACAATTCCTAACGTTTCACCTTTTCTTAAATTAAAGTAAATATCTTTTAAGTTTAATAGTTCATTCTTTTTATAAGAAAACGAATCAACAGCAAACGAGACATCACCACTTGCTATAGCATGTATAGCATTTTCCTTATTCACTACATCCGAAGTTTGTGAAAGTATTTTCTCCACACGATCATACGAAGCACGTCCACGCTCCATAATATTAAATAGCCATCCAAAAGCTAACATTGGCCATACAAGAGTCCCTAAGTATGTTGTAAATGTTACCAATTCCCCTACAGTTAATTCACCCCGTACGACTAATAATGATCCGTAACAAATTGCGATTAAAAATGAAAATCCGACAATTAAGGAAATCGTTGGATCGAATAACGAGTCAATACGTGCAACTAACATATTTTTATGTACGACATCTTCCGATTTTTTCCGAAACGCTTGTAAATCCTCTTTCTCTTGTCCAAGTGAGCGAATTACCTTCATCCCACTCATACTTTCTTGTACTTTATCATTGATTTCAGAAAACGATTGCTGCGCTTTATGAAATCTTCTATGCAATAAAGTTCCATAATAATTTGTAGAAATAGCTACAATTGGCATCGGAATTAAACTTAATAACGTTAACTTCCAGCTAATTGTAAACCCCATCGCTACGAGTACACATCCTCCAACAGCTAATGAATCAACGAGTGTTAACACACCTGACCCAGCAGTTTGCTGAATCGCCTGAATATCATTTGTCGCATGTGCCATCAAATCGCCCGTACGACGTGATTGATAAAAGGATGGGCTCATCTTTGTAAAATGTTCATATAAATTCTTTCGCAATTGACGAGCTAGTTTTAAAGAAGATCCAAAAATCATAATACGCCATAAGTAACGTAATATATACATCGTCATTCCTACAACTACTAATAGAATAACCCAGTTCAACAATTTTTCAGATGTTAATGTTCCATTATTAATTTCATCTACTACAATTCCTAGTACCCTTGGCGCTACAAGTTCAAGAAGCGCGACACCAAATAACATAATAATTCCAATTATGTACGCTCGTTTTTCTTGTTTAAAAAACCAAGCTAAATTAAAAAATACTTTCATATTTATCC
>NZ_JBFPJI010000318.1:0-3682 GCF_040838205.1 Bacillus sp. S4 | reverse complement strand
TTATGAATCTTTCGATTCAAAGTGAACTACAATTATTTGTTGAAGAATTATATGAACATCTTACCCCTTCGTTCTTGGAAAATCTCGCTAGAGAACTAGGTTTTGTACAGCGAAAACGTAAATTTTCAGGGCATGATTTAGCTACTATATGCGTCTGGATTAGCCAACGATTAGCGAGTGATTCTTTAGTGAGACTGTGTAGTCAACTTCATGCTGTTACAGGAACCACTATGAGTCCAGAAGGACTCAATAAGCGTTTCAATAAAAAAGCTGTTTGCTTTTTAAAATATATTTTCTCTTCGTTATTAAAAAGTAAAATTTGTGAAACATCAGTAATTCCTAGTTCTTCAATTGCTTATTTTTAACGAATTCGTATTTTAGATGCAACAATTTTTCAAGTGCCAAAGCATTTAGCTAGTGTATATCCTGGATCAGGTGGTTGTGCTCAAACAGCGGGTATAAAAATTCAGTTAGAATATGATTTACATAGTGGACAATTTTTAAATTTTCAAGTTGAACCAGGGAAAAATAATGATAAAACCTTTGGAACAGAGTGTTTAGCGACATTACGTCCCGGAGACCTCTGTATTCGGGATTTAGGCTATTATTCACTGGATGATTTAGATCAAATGGATCAACGTGGTGTGTATTATATATCACGACTCAAATTAAACAATATGGTGTATATCAAAAATCAATTTCCTGAATACTTTCGAAATGGGGCAATAAAAAAACAGTCTCAGTACATCAAAGTTGATTTAGAACAAATTATGAATACCTTAAAACCTGGGCAGGTCTATGAAATAAAAGATGCTTATATTGGAAAAAATACAAAACTATTCACTCGGGTGATTATGTATCGATTAACAGAAAAACAACTTCGTGAACGTAGGAAAAAACAAGTGTATACGGAAAGTAAAAAGGGTATTACGTATTCAGAGAAAAGCAAACGATTAGCTGGCATTAACATATATGTTACCAATACACCTTGGGAGATTGTTCCGATGGAACAAATACATGATTTTTACTCCCTCCGCTGGCAAATCGAAATCATATTTAAAACTTGGAAATCTCTATTTCAAATTCATCATTGGCAAAATATCAAACAAGAGCGATTAGAATGTCATGTTTATGGCAAACTCATTGCCATTTTTCTATGTTCTTCTACTATGTTTAAGATGCGACAATTGATTTTACAAAAGAAACAAAAAGAATTAAGCGAATATAAAGCAATTGGAATGATTCAAGATCATTTATACATTTTGTATCAAGCCATACAACAAAACACCCAAGAAATAACAAAGATTCTTATCCATCTGTTCCACCTCCTACAAAAGAATGGACGGAAATCTCACCGATATGAGAAGAAAACAGTCTTTGATATTTTGGGTGTTGTTTATGAGTACAATGGATTGAGAAGACAAAAGAAAGCTGTATAATTTTTGAAATTTGGCCGATTGAGGTTTATTTGGCATGTTCATTTTTAAGGATACAAAGTATTTTAAGAGTTTTTTCATTCATATGAACGAAAGATCATTTTGTTTCCATTCTTAAGTTGATGGGCATGTATGGTGACCCCATGCCCATCAACTTAAGAAAACAAATCCACCCCAAAACGAAAAAATGAGCTTTTTTATTACAAGTTAGCACAAAATTTCGTTCTGGGGGTAGTTGTATCTTCTTAGCTTGATGACGATGTGGCGGTACCTCTTCTTTTTACAGGAAGAATTGGTGTTTTAACATAGAAAAAATGTTTAAATAAATAATTTCGACATATACATTTGGATTATTTATCCTTACTACTTTACTTGAGTTTGTTGTCCGTCTACTATTGTTGCTGTACTATCTTTCACTAAAAAATGAACAATCGGTAGTACTAGAAAACTAGCCATTGCACATAATATGCCAATAGATAAGAATGTCTGTCCGTGAACTAATAACCAGGAAGCACTTGCAGATGCAAACATCATTCCAATATACATCGCTGAGCTATTAAGAGCCATTACGGTACCCCTTACCTTTGGACTTAATTCTGAGATTAAAGCAGTTAATGAAGATTGTCCAAACCCAATTGATGTACTCCATACTACGTGTACAATAATTGCAGATATTAAATGTTCAGTTAACAATGAGAAACTAATAACCCCAATTGCAGCGATAATAGTAGCAATTGAAATAACTACTTTTTTACCGATTTTATCTGCTAATTTACCACCTATGACGTTGCCTATAATACTACCTGCTCCCGCCAAAAAAATTACCATTCCTGTTTTTTCTACACTAAAATCAAAATTTTCTTTGTAATAAACTCCAATATAAGAAAACATCCCCTGTAAACCAATAGTCCACAAGAAAGTAGATAATAATGCAAAGAATATAGATGTATTTGTAAACGCAGTTTTAATCGCAGACACCATTGCCACTGGTGCAGACACTGGAATTTGATTAGTTGGTGGCGTTTTAGGCAACATGATCATTACAATAATTGCAACCAACATTGCTAAAATCCCTATACCATAAAAGGTCCATTGCCAGTTACCAACAGAAGTTAAGAAAGCCCCAATCGGTACTCCTAAAACTGTTGAACCAACCATTGCCCCCATTACCATTCCCATTGCCATACCACGCATTTTATAAGGTATTTTATCACCTATCAATGCGAATATACTTGGCATAATCATAGCTCCTGATAACCCTGTTAATGCACGGAAAACTAAAATCGTGTTAAAATCTTGAGTTAGTCCTGTACAAAAAGTTCCTATTGAAAATATAAACATTCCTGTTACAATCATTTGTTTACGACCAAATTTATCAGAAATCGGTCCGAAAAATGGAGCTGTTAATCCATAAAATAAAGCGTAAGAGGTAATTAACCACCCTCCTTTTCCCATCGGTGTTGCAGTGGATTTGGCGATATCAGGAATTAAAGGTGATACCACTAAAGAATCCATTCCAACAAAAAATGCTACAACTGCTAGTAAAAACAACATAGGTTTAATTCCTTTGTCATTCACTTAAACCTCTCCTTGTCTTTTGATTTTATTTCACATATGAAATATATATCCAAACATATACTTCATATATGAAGTATATGTTTAAACAAAAGTGTAACTATTAGTTACACTTTTATTATTCCTTTTTCAACATTTAATAAATGGCGTTTATGGTCTTTGAGAATTTCTGATAAAGTTATAAATTTTTCTTCATCAAAATAAGAAAAGTTTTCTTTAAGAAATACCTTATATTGAATATTTACTTTTTCTTTTGTTTCTTTACCTTTTTCAGTTAAATATACCAGGGTTTCTCTTTGATCAGCTGGATTTTTAGTAGTTGTTACAAAACCATCTCTCTTCATTCGTTGAATCATAGTAGTAACATTACTAGGAGCGCAACCAATTTTTTGTTTTAAATCAGACATAGAAGTTTTTTCTGAATCTGATAACACTTGTATTACTCCAAATTGAACTATACTGATGTCGAATTGTTCTAATTGACTTTCCAGATTATTTTGTAATTGATGATATACATCTCTAATTAAAGTATATAATTCTCTTGCCACTATTTGCATAGAAAACACCCTTTCTTCAGAGAATGAAGTCTACACTAGACAAATTAGATATGAATAATTATATTTTCTGTCAAATAATGAATATGTTACTTTACAACTATTCCTACATATCTC
>NZ_JBFPJI010000317.1:0-3683 GCF_040838205.1 Bacillus sp. S4 | reverse complement strand
TTCATACATCTAATTATATTATGGATTTATTAAAGGTCGTTTCCTCATACACTTTCAAATTTTGATATACAGCACCTAATGAAGGTGCTTCTATAGAAAATTGTTCTGCTACATCCAGTAAG
Source organism: Bacillus sp. S4 (assembly GCF_040838205.1). Classification (NCBI taxonomy): domain Bacteria; kingdom Bacillati; phylum Bacillota; class Bacilli; order Caryophanales; family Bacillaceae; genus Bacillus; species Bacillus sp. S4. The sequence continues at coordinate 3,561 of NZ_JBFPJI010000317.1, read as the reverse complement.
TATCCTTGTAAATGTTCCCCTTCGATGAGCGAGCCTTTTTCCATATCACGCTGCATAGATGACTTCATATCATAAGAAATTTTATCAATCGTTTTCATATGGTCCTCAATAATATTATCTTTAACCGGAGCCCCCAATGCCCTCATAATTTGCACAGATTCCTCAAATAAGTTTCGGATAAAATCACGTCCACCTTCACTCTCACGAATCGGTCCTATTGGTGCACGCATTAATGTTGTCACACCTGACATTACAGTGATAAATAAATATTTATGCCACATATCTTGCGTAATATTTTCACTTAAAACAAAACTAGCTTTTGTACCTGCAAATGCTTTAGAAATAGGCTTTATTCTCTCTGAATCTTGAGGCTTAATTTCCCCAAATACAAGTCTGTTAGCAACACTAGTTTGTACAATTTCTCCTTGATCGTTTAACGTCGTCTCGATAAAGCATAAACCACCAATCACTTTTTCTTCACCGAATTCCTTTTGTAATAGTGATAAATGAGCGATACCATTTAACAATGGAATTATGACTGTATTTTCACCTACAAACGGCTTTAAATCTATGGTCGCGTCGTTTAAATGATACGCCTTTGTTGAAAATAAAATCACATCAAATGGAGAAGTTCTATCTTCTTTCGTTATCAGTTTCGGTTGAAAGGAAAAATCTCCATTAACACTACGAATAACAAGTCCTTTTTCCTCTAATTGCTGTTTTCTTTTGCTGCGAACGAGAAATGTAACATCTTCTCCCTTTTCTACTAATCGGCCACCAAAAAATCCGCCGACGCCACCAGCTCCTAATACTAAAATGCGCATACTACATCCCCCTTTTCATAAAACAATCACACTAGTTTTAGTATACATAATATTATACATGTCTCCTATTAAATAAGCTGAATTTTCATTCTTAAACTAGTGAAAACGAGAGGTTATTTAATAGGAAAATTGGGCATGTTGTTTCTATAGCTTATATGGAAAGGAAACAATGTAGATGGAGGCAATACAAACAATCGAAGAAAAAGATGTAACAACAGCTATATTTCAATTTATATTCCCGTTTTCGTTTAAAACTGGATATGAACAAAATATGTTCCCTTTCTTACAAAAAAATGATTTTCGACCCTTTCGACTCGATCATCTTGAAGATGAAAATACATATTACGGGAAATTTCAAGTTTCACATCAAAATATGGAAGCATACTATCTTTCCTTTACAAATAAAATTCTCTTTCCTCATTCAGAACATCAAAAAGGATTACAGCGCTATTCTAAAGACCTTAATTTAAATGGACATTTAACAACTAACCTTATTTCCGTTCCATTCAAGATACATTCTATTGATGTAACACTTTGTCCTTATGAGCTTGGGTTCTTAACAATTCGGACAGAAATAAAAACCGCTCCAAACATGACATTATCAGAAGCGATTGAATTCGCGGCTCGCTTCCGTGTACTTGAAACTAAAAGTGATACGACTGAGACTATTTGTATTGAATGTGATGGAAAAAAATATTCACAAGTAGAAAAACTTATATTCGGTGATTTATTTCATGGTTTAACAGACTTCTTTGAGAACAAGAGATTGCGGAGTTCTTACTTTCAAACATTCCCTTTCTTTGAAGACCAGCGAATGTATGTACAAACTTTATTATCCATAAACAAAGAGTCAGACCTTCATATAATCGATGTATATCGAGCCTCCAGTCTTTCCGGATTATCAGATGATGGTAAGCCATATATTAGTGCAAATAATGTTCCTTATATTCACGATTATTTAACAAAACATTCTTATCAAAGATGGGCTCCTAACCGTTACTTTATTATGGAAGAACATATTTTCACATGTATTACAAATGAAGGTGAACAAGCAGTCACTAAACTTGCTAGTCAAATGTACGGGGAGTTTTATTACGCTTTATTATTAAATTTATTTCATAAAGTTGTTTTATTAAAGATGGCAAACGCCTATGCTGAATTAAATATTGAACAAGATACAAATGAGATAGAGAAATTAATTTATTCAATAAATTCGTTTACAGCTAATTATTTTTCTTTAGAATTAGTATCCCAATCACAAAGTGAAGATATTTTCTTTCGTCTAAGAAAACTTTTTAACATTGAAGTACTGTACACGAACGCGAAACAAAATCTCGATAGTTTATTTAAATATCAAGAAAATGTTGCTTCAAAAAAAGATAGCCTCTTATTATTAATTTTAACGCTCTACTCTGTTGTAGGCCAAATGTTAGGGTTTACTATGATTGATCTTTTAAGAAACACCGATTCAAACAAAATATCATCGCCTTTTGAATTTTTTGCTCTATTAATAGCGATTAGTGGCATAGTCATTTCACTTATTTTAGGTACACAAAGTTTATACCAATGGGGTGTACAACATAAACGAAGAAAAGCATGGGTAAAACAAACTGTACTTTCTGCTGTGAAAGAGAAGGATAGTACAAAGTAAATAAAAAACAGATGGCAGCACGATGCTACCATCTGTTTTCTATTATGCTTACTTCCCTGCTTCGATTTTTTCTAATGTAGCAGCTACTTGCTCTTCTGTTAATTCGTGTTGCACGATATAACGATTACGTGGGTGTACACGACATTCATGAGAACATGCACGTAAATGTTTTGCTTCACTTTCTTCAGAACATAAAATTTTCTTGTTACATTCTGGATTTGCACAGTTTACATAGCGCTCACAAGGTTCGCCTGTAAAATGATCTTTACCAACGATAACATGTTCTTTTTGGTTTACTGGTACAGCGATACGCTCATCAAATACGTAACATTGACCATCCCAAAGTTCACCCTGTACCTCTGGGTCTTTTCCGTACGTTACAATTCCGCCGTGAAGCTGACTTACATCTTCATGGCCTTCTCGAACTAACCAACCAGAGAATTTCTCACAGCGAATTCCACCTGTACAGTACGTTAAAATCTTTTTACCTTCAAGTGTTTCTTTGTTTTCTCTAATCCAATCTGGTAATTCACGGAATGATTCAATATCTGGTTTGATCGCACCTTTAAAGTGTCCTAAATCAAACTCATAATCATTTCGTGCATCAATGATAACTGTATTTTCTTGTTTCATTGCCTCATAGAATTCTGTTGGTTCTAAATATTTCCCAGTCATTTCTTTTGGGTTAATGTCGTCTTCCAAGCGAAGTGTAACTAACTCTGGGCGAGGACGTACGTGCATTTTCTTAAATGCATGCTCATCCGCCTCATCAATTTTAAAAACGATTCCAGCAAAACGTGGATCATTGTTCATTACTTCCATGTATTTCTCTGTTTGCTCAACAGTTCCAGAACAAGTTCCATTAATTCCTTCTGTTGCTACAAGAATTCTTCCTTTTAACTCAAGTGAATTACAAAATTCTAAATGCTGTTCAGCAAATTCTTCTGGATTTTCAATTGTTGTGTACATGTAATATAGTAATACTCTATATGGTTTTATAGTTGCCAATGTAGTTCTACCACCTATCTAAATTTTAAAATCATGTATAAGTTAACGTTCATATCAAAACATATATAATAAGAAAAT
>NZ_JBFPJI010000024.1:0-29985 GCF_040838205.1 Bacillus sp. S4 | reverse complement strand
AGATAATAATGAATATAAAAGGAGATTAAAATGAAGAAGTATACTTTATATCTACTCATGTTACTTACAATTTTATTTCTATCAGCTTGTTCAAACAGTGCACAACCTAAGGAAGAAAACGATGTGCAATCTATTAAAGATGTAACGATAAAAATTCCAGAAACTATATTCACTTCCTCAAAAAAGAATGAAACGATTAACGAAGACGAAATGAAACAAAATATAAAGACGTATTTAAATTATAGCGGAGAGTTAGACGAAAACATCGTTCCACTTTCATCATCTATGTCTGACGAGAATGTCACGGAATCCGACCGAGAGCAATTAAAGCAACTAGTAGATTTAGCGCAACAAAATGATGCGAATTTCCATGATTTTATTAGTAACAATACGATCCCTGATGATTACAAAAAACCTTCGAAAGAAATGTATGAATTCATTTCAGCATCTACGGCACTTTCAGTAGAACTAGAGCACGAATTAGACAAAATCGCGCAAGATGGTAACTTATTCAAAACTGATTTTTCTTTTACAAAACGCTTTGAGAAAGTTAATGGTAGGAAGCAAAAAGAAATTGAAAAGTTTTTGAAAGAAAAAAATATTAGAACTGAGTATTTCAACAAGTAATTATATATGTAAAAGAGAAATTGAAAGATACATCATATATTCCCGTCAAAATAGTCACTAACAAATGGCTATTTCGACGGGGATTTTTTTGTGGAAGGACTATCAAATTTCCTACACAAAAAAAACGCCCCCATACTAGGAGCGTCTTCTATCATTACGCTTGTTGCGCGCTATATAATTCTTCAAGTGGCTGCATAATGATTTTATTAACGTCAGTGATAACGATGTTTAAACGTTGCTCAGTTTCCATTAACTTTGTGATTTTAGCATCTTGTTGAATGCGAGCTACAACTTCTTGTGCTTTTTGGTTGTCTTCTTCAGTGATTTCTTGACCTTGCATCATCTTTTGTTGTAAGCCAAGTTGCATCGTGCGGAACTCTTCGAATAAGTTCTTTGACTCTGCATCTCCTTGTACTGCTGCGTAGCTTGCTTTTAATGTTTGGAAATCTTCGTTTTCAGCGATTGCTTTTTGTAATTCATATGCAACATCATGAATGTTTTTTGTCATTTTATTTTTCCTCCTTTAGAAGGCTAGCGCTTTTCGCTCGCACTGCCTTTTACGTGCCTTTACATAGGCACCTCTTCTTACCATATCAAACTATGCAAGAGATGTGAAGAAATTTCACTTTATTTCTATGTATTCGCTTTTATTACCTAAGGAACAGAAGTAACAACCCTTGTACTAGTCCAATCATTCCGCCTAATAATGCACCTAAATACGTAATCATTTTCAACTCATTTTTTGTAATGGACAATACGAGATCTTCTAGTCTCTCTGTTGAAAATGTAGATACTTCTTGCTGGACAATTTCCGCAAGCTGTAGATTGTTTAGTATGCTCGCTACATTTTCTGTTCCCCACTTCAAGCCTTTCTCTACTGCGCTAGGAAGCACTTTTTCAACGATTGTTTCTCGAACTGGTTCACATACTTTCTGCACAGATTGGTTTAAAAATTTACTCACCGTTTCCTCTACTTTAACAGCTGACAATATAGAGCTCACAATCATTTCTTTCTCTACAAACGTTTCTAATTCTTGTACGCCTCTTCCTTTTAACTTTTCCCACTCTTTTTGCAATACATCAGTTAACAGCCGCTCTGTTCCATCTTGTCCTAAAAACTTAATCACTTCCGGCTGCACACGATCCACTAAACTTACATTCCCTAAAAACATACCGACTAAATTAAGTAGTGTCCCGCGAGAAGCGAAAAAGTCATCAATCATTTTTGAAAGGCGTGCCTTTCCTTCTTCACTTTCAAAAAAGCGAATTCCTCTTTTCAAAATAAAAGATGCTACATTCGGAATCGTATTCTCTATTTTTTCATGAACAGAATGAGGTAAAGCCTGTTCCCATGTATATGTATAGTACTCTGCTAAAAATGCATGAATTTTTTCTGTAATAACATGTTCAATTTTTTGAATCGCCTCTTCTTCTACATGTTCTAAATTCCATTTTTCTAACATATCCCGTAACGACTGTTCATTCGTAATTACTTTATCAACTTCCACTTGTGCCCAGCGAATTAAACTGGCTTGAAACTCTTCATTTGTTAATTTCTTTCCGATTCCTTCTGGTGTTAACAAATGTTCTACAACCATTTTCCCTAATTGAACAGCAAGCTCATCACGACGCTTCGGAATTAACCCTGGCGTAAATGGAACTTGAAACTTCCCAATATAAATAGGACGATGAGGACGGAATAACATTTTTATTGCTAAATGATTCGTGTACCCTCCAATAATCGCCCCGAGTCCTGTCGTTGTTAGCATATTCAACCATATATTCATCATAATCAACCTTTCACTTCTCCAAAACTATAGCATATCATCATACGGACAAAAGTATAATGGTATAAAAATGTATTTGCAATATATAGCTTCGCCTATTATGCAAACATCCTGTTAATAAAGGAGGGGTTTCGTTGGTTCTTGGTCTTTTAACTTCTAAATTTCATCACGAGCAAATGTATTACACCGAAATCGCTAAGCGAGCTCGTCTTTATCATAACGTCGTTGCCCAATTCACACCGTTTAGCATTGATTCAAAGACAGATCTTGTTTCTGGTCTTATTTACGATACAGATACAGGAAATTGGATAGATCAAACCTTTCCCATTCCTTCATATATATATGATCGCTGTCATTTCAAGGAGGATAAAGCATTCCAACAAGCAAAATCGATTATTCATTCATTACGCAAACGTTCCTCGACTACTTTTTTAAATAACACTCTTATTAATCCAAGTGATTTACACAATCTTTTTCTTACTAATAAACGTCTTTCTCCTTACATTCCAAAAATAAAAAAAGGAACGGTCCAAGGAATTTTCAAATTACTACTAGAAACAAGAGATATTGTTATACGTCCTATCAATATACACTCTAATGAAAATTTATATCGAGTCACTTACAAACATAAAACATTTCATATCGATACAATAAATGAACAGCATTGTACTTCTACTAAGTTCAAACGGACAGATGAATTTATATCATGGTGCAAATCGAACGTACACTCATCCCATTATATGATCCATCCAATGTTACAACCTCCAAATCAACTATCATATCCAATTCATATTCGAACCATTATGCAAAAAAACAAAGAACAGAATTGGGAAGTACTTGGTCAATTCATACAAAAGTCTTCATTCCCAGCGCAATTTTTACTTTCAGTAACAGAGCGGTCCATGTTACATCCATTTTCCAAAATTAAATATTTGCTTTCTTCAACTGGTGTTCAATTATTGAAAGATGCCTTACATGATGTTGTAAATGAAGTGTTTAAAACACTCGATCAGTCCTATTCGTCATTATTTGAATTAGAGCTTTCTACCATTATGGATCAAAAAGGTGCCATTTGGCTTATGTACGTCAATACGATGCCGTCTTACGAAGTTTATACTAGGTACAACGACGAACTCGCTGAACAAATTTTTCATGGTCCATTAAAGTTTAGCCGATTTACACCATAACGAAAGGAGGAAATCCCCGTTGAAAGAGCACATATATACATTAAGTATTTCAGATGAGAATCCAAATAGTATTACTTTACCTTACGTTTTTTCTATTACACCACCAATTACATCCCTTTCCTTTGGCTTACGTTATATTACATGTGAGAGTATTAAAATTCATTATTCATTCACTCGAGAAATCATTATTGGAGAACAAATTGCAGCTAAACTTTTACTACCGCATTCAGCAACAATCCATGCCTTCATACAAAATCAAACCATTGTTTTCGGTCCATTAATCGGGATTTTCACAACTGGCTTTAACGATGATTCTAATTCTCCTTTAGGGAATCGTTCCATCTCTCTCGGCGAGTTACTAACACCACCATTCACATTGCAGCCCTTTGTATTTGTCTTTGGCATTCAACATATAAACTGGGAAGAGGAAACAATTGAAGGGTACTTCTTTCAAGAAAGCAAATGGGTAAAAAACAAAGTCCCTTTACCAAATGTCATTTACGACCGTTTACCAAATCGGCAAGCAGAAAATTACAAACCTATCGTAAGAGCAAAAAAACGATTAGAAAGCGACTATGCGATTCCATGGTTTAATCCAGGATTTTTCAACAAATGGGAAGTGCATCAACTTTTAATAAAAGAAGATTCAATTAAACCATTCTTACCAAATACAGAAGTATTTCAACATTTTGAACAAGTAGAACGACTTCTCGGTACGTATAAGTACATTTATATGAAACCAATACACGGTAGCTTCGGAAGAAATATTCATCAAATACTCTATTCTCAAACTGATAATTGCTACTATTGTCGTTATCGTGAAAATGAACAAAATAAACTAAGAAAGTATCAATCATTAGAAGCACTTCTTAACCATGTGTTAAAAGGACATGATTTAAAAAAGTTTATCGTACAACAAGGTATCTCACTGCTCCGCTTCGAAGGGCAACCCGTCGATTTTCGCATTCATACAAATAAGAATCATTTTGGTAATTGGGTCGTCAGTGCAATCGTCGCAAAAATCGCCGGCAAAGGTAGCTTAACAACTCATGTAAATAGCGGTGGTGATACGAAATTACTTCAGGAACTGTTTCCTGATTCAACAAAGCAAGTCCAAATTGAAAATAAACTAAAACAAACAGCCTTACAAATCAGTTATGCACTCGACCAACAAGTAACCGGGAACATTGGAGAAATTGGTTTTGACATTGGTTTAGACACCGCGGAAAATCCGTGGCTATTTGAAGCAAATTCTAAACCGGGGCGAACTGTATTCCAAGATGAAAGGTTAAAAGAACAAAGTGAACTTACGCGCCAATTATTTTATGAATATGCCATCTATTTAACTGAACATTCTTTGTGCGGTCCGAAAGAAAAAACATCTCAAATCCAATCGAATACTGCACCTGACACCGGAAATATCCCGTCCCCTATGATTAACTCACAAATACAAAAACAAAAACTTCCACCTCATTCATAAGGTGGAAGTTTTCTATTTATACAAACTTCACTACAACTTCCGTTTCCACATTACATACTCCGCAATAAAAAATATGATTGCAGCACTCATTTGAATTATTATGTGTTAAACCGTCTACCGCACTTAATAATTCCTGATCCATATATGCACTGTAATCATCTATGTAATCTACAGCTTTCCCATAATCTTGGAGTATTCCTTGGCAATTTTGACAAGAATATGTTTGTGATTCTAGCGCGTTGCAAAGCGGGCAAATTCCCATCGTTATTCCTCCATACGTTATCGTTTAAAAACAATTAAAAAGCCTCTTTTTTTAGGTTAAAGAGAGCATCTAGCCTTGCATAGGAGCGGTTAGTTCCTTTTTCTTGCCCCATCCCGGGTTAAAACAGAACTATGCAGCTGATGCCTTTTTAGGTGTTATATTACTAAGCTGGAATTTTTCTCACTTTAATTATATTTTCGTTTAAAAGCCTCTCTTTTTTAGATTGGAGAGAGCATCTAGCCTTGCGTAGACGCGGTTAGTTCCTTTTTCTGCCCCATACCGGGCTAAAACAAAACTATACAGTTGCTACCGATTTAGTTTTCATTTTACTAAGCTGGAATTTTTCTCACTTTAACAAATCATAAGTTAAGTAAGCCAAGCTGGTTATACAATGAAAAAACGCATATGATTTCGCTCTTAGTTTAGCCTTCTTTCTTAAAAATACAACGATTACTCTTATTTCATAATTTACGAAATGATGAAATATTTTTTACAAAATTTACAAATTATTATTTTGTATATCTTTCTAGGTAACATCCATACTATGAGTACAAACTTAATTACCGATGGATTAGCGCCAACGGGGCGATAATCTGGTTCAACTCCAGCTAGTCCAACCAAAAAAACTTTTATAACTCTAAGGAGGATATATTCCTATGGCAAACCAAAGTTCTTACAATCAATTAGTAGTACCAGGTGCAACAGCAGCAATCGATCAAATGAAGTACGAAATCGCTCAAGAATTTGGTGTACAATTAGGAGCAGATTCTACGGCTCGCGCTAACGGTTCTGTTGGTGGAGAAATTACAAAACGTTTAGTTGCAATGGCTGAGCAAAGTCTTGGCGGATTCCAAAAATAAATATATATGGCAAAAAGGTCTCAAGGCATATGCCTTGAGACCTTCCTTAATTTACTGCAACATTTGTAAAAACTTCTTCGTTCGTTCTTCTTTTGGATTTGTAAATACATCTTCCGGTGTACCCTGTTCGACAACGACACCGCCATCCATGAAAATAACACGGTTCGCAATTTGATGAGCAAAGCGCATTTCATGCGTTACAATGACCATCGTCATTCCTTCTTTAGCAAGTTCTTTCATAACCTTTAAAACTTCTTGAACTAGCTCAGGATCAAGTGCTGACGTTGGCTCATCAAATAGTAAAACTTCCGGCTCCATCGCAAGCGCACGAGCGATTCCAACGCGCTGTTGTTGTCCACCTGATAATTGGAACGGATATAAGTCTACTTTATCCGCAAGACCAACTTTTTCAAGGAAATAGTTTGCTTTTTTCTTCGCCTCTTCTTTCCCCATCTTTTTCACTGTAACGAGCCCTTCCATTACATTGTGAATTGCTGTTAAATGAGGAAATAGATTATGGTGTTGGAATACCATACCTGTTTGCGTACGAAGATTTACAATATCTTTCTTCGATACTTTTTGAGAGAAATCGAGCTCTTTATTACCGATGCGAATGCTACCAGCGTTCGGCGTTTCTAACACGTTGAGGCAACGTAAGAATGTCGTTTTACCAGATCCAGATGGCCCGATAATAACAACAACTTCGCCCTTCTCAACTGATAAGTCTATATGTTTTAGTACGGTATTATCTCCGAAACTTTTTTGTAAATGTTGAATTGAAATCATAAAAACAAAAACTCCTTTTATGAAAGGGTTATTTTAGAGTATAACGTTCTGAACGTTTTTCTAATATTTGTTGCACGATAGATAATAAGAAGCAAATTACCCAATAAATTAGACCTGCTTCGAAATAAACAATTAAAAACTCATAGTTCATTGCCGCGATTTCCTGCGCTTTTCGGAACATTTCTGTTACTAAAATTAACGACGCTAATGACGTATCCTTCAATAAGCTAATAAATGTATTCGAAAGCGGCGGAATAGATACACGCGTTGCTTGCGGTAAAATAACACGTTTTAATGCTTGCGGATATGTCATCCCAATTGTATAAGCTGCTTCCCACTGTCCTTTCGGAATAGAAAGAATAGAAGCACGAATAATTTCAGATGCATATGCACCGACATTTAATGAAAAACCAACAATTGCTGCTGTATATGGCTCAACCTCAATATTAAGAGTTGGAAGACCATAGAAAATAATAAATAACTGTACAAGAAGTGGCGTTCCGCGAATGATAGATACATAGATACGAGCAATCCATTGTAAAATACGACTACCTGAAATACGCGCGAGCGCTGTTAACGTCGCAAGTATAATACCGATAATAAATGTAATAAGCGTTAACGGAATTGTCGTAAAGACAGCTTCCTTCAGCATAGGCGAGAAGGAAGTCTGCATAATATCTATCCATGTAGACAATCGATCTGAGACCACTGCACTACTTAGAAACATTTTCACCGAACCATTTTTTCGTTATTTTATCGTACGTACCATCTTTTTTCATATCTTCTAACGCTTTATTTACTTCTTGTACAAGCTTGTCGCTACCTTTGCGGAATAGAAAACCACTTTGTGATGCTTCTTTTTCTGTATCTACAATTTTAATTTTTGCATCTTTTTTCGTTTCTAAATAGTTTAATACTGATAATTTATCATTGATTGTGAAATCAACGCGGCCAGAACTTAATAATTCTGCAGCTTGGCTAAATCCTTCTACACCCTCGATGTTCGCACCGTTTTTCTTAGCGATATCTGCGTAGTTACTCGTTAAAGATTGTGCTCCTTTTAATCCTTTTACATCAGCAAATGTAGCAGGCTTGTCTTTATCTTTTGCGATAACTAATGCTGCTGAAGAAGAAATATATGGACTAGAGAAGTCATATTTCTTTTGGCGATCTTCACGAATACCAACTTCGTTCGCAACCATATCGAAACGTTTTGCATCTACTCCTGCAAGTAAACTATCCCATTGTGTTTCTTTAAATACAGGTTTTACACCTAAACGTTTTGCAACTTCTTCTGCTAATTCAACGTCAAATCCAGTTAATTTATCCTTTGAATCGTGGAACGTAAATGGTGGATATGTACCTTCTGTACCAATTACAAGCTCACCGCTTTGTTTTATCTTCTGTAACGCATCTTGACTAGCTGTATCTTTTTTCTCTTCTTTGCCGCAACCCGCTACAATCCCAATCGCTAATGTAGTTACTGCAAGCACTGAAAATAATTTTTTCATGATAGTAGTCCTCCAAGTATTCTGATAGGAATTTAAAAACTATATTGATTGTATGCAATTTCGAACAATTTTTCAATAAAAATGTTCTTATTTAGTTTATCCTTTTTCTTCATAATCAAACAAAATGGTAAAATACTGCTACATACAAAAAATAAGTAACATTTTTTAATATAGCATTTATAAAGAAAAAGGTAAAACAATACTTACTTATTTATAAGTTTTTCTGCCGGTGAAATATATTAACTTCTGAGCGGACAATCCAATCAAAAAAGAACTTGCGAAAATCGCAAGTTCTTCTAAAAATTAAGCGCTCTGGTTCCCTTCCATTTGCGTTTTATACATATCGTAATAGCGCCCACGCTTTTTCATTAATTCATCATGCGATCCTTTTTCCAAAATCGTTCCTCTATCAAGCACAATAATTTGATCAGCGCTCTTAATTGTTGAAAGGCGATGAGCGATAATAAACGTCGTTCGTCCTTTCTTCACAACTTCTAGCGCTTGTTGAATCATCGCTTCTGTTTCAGTATCAATGCTGGAAGTCGCTTCATCTAAAATTAAAATCGCCGGATCAAAAGCAAGTGCCCTAGCAAACGATATAAGCTGACGTTCTCCGGTTGAAAGTGTACTTCCTTTCTCCGTAATTTTTTCATCTATGTTGTTTGCAAACCTTTCAGCACCAACATCACGTAATGCCTTTACAATGCGATCTTTTGAAATTTTTTCATTTTCTAAGCTTACATTGGATGCCACTGTCCCGCTAAATAAAAACGGATCTTGCAATACAATTCCCATATGTTCACGCGTTGCTTGTTTCGGCATCTCTGTTACATCGTGACCATCAATCGTAAGCTTCCCTTTTTGAAATTCATAAAACTGAAAGAGCACATTCATAATGGAACTTTTTCCTGATCCAGTATGGCCGACAAGTGCCACTGTCTCCCCTTGTTTCGCTTCAAAAGAAATATTTTTTAACACTTCATCTTTTCCATTGTAAGAAAACGAAACATTATCGAATTTCACATTTCCGGTTAAGCGAGGAATACGTTCTTCTTCTACTGCCTCTCCTTTTTCCTCTAGCAATTCGAAGACACGCTCTGATGCAACACGCGATTGCTCTAAGTTAGCAAGTTGGTTCACCATATTCGTAATTGGCGAGAATAATCTCGTTAAATAATCGACGAAAGCATATAGTATCCCGAGTGAAACGATGCCCGAAGCGCTTAATGAAGCACCACCGAAATACCAAATTACACCTGTAAAAGCGATGTTTCTTAATACAGACACTAAATTATGCGAAGTTGCTGCATTTAAATTTAAAATTTTATTTTGATATTTAAAATAATCACCATTGAGTTCTTCAAATTCCTTCTTCGTTTCATGTTCTTGACGAAATGCTTGAATAATTGGCATCCCTTGAATCGATTCATTCACTGTTCCGTTAATATCCGATAAACGCGAACGCATTTTATGATTGTATACAGACGCATACTTTCTATACATAATCGCCCAAACAATTAAAATTGGGATGATAAGTAAGCATAGTGCCGCCAGTTTTACATCAAGTAAAAATAGTGCAGCGAAAATCCCGATAATATAGATGATACTAGAGACGAATGTCGCAAGCACTGTTACATATAAATCACGAATCGCTTCTGTATCATTCGTTACACGCGATACAATTTTCCCTGCTGGTAAATGATCGAAATAACGAATTGGCAACGTTTGAATATGGGAAAAGACGTCTTCCCTCATAATTTGAATAATTTTGTTTGCCGCCTTCTGTAAGAAGAACTGCTTTCCGTATGCAAATAATGATACGACTACTAGTAAAGCGAAATAACCACCGCCAAGTAATAGTAAACGATTTATTTCCGGTTTATAAAACGCAAATACTTCTTCTTTCGTTAAGGCTTTCGTTTTATACACTTGCACAGCCTTACCACTTTGTACTGTAAGCACATCACCCTTAACAGAACGACTTCCTTCAAGCGTTATTTTATTCGGCACAAAATAGTACTGAAAGCCAACTTGAATCACTCGGACTTCTTTCCCTTTTTTCTCACCTTCTTCAAAGCGATCACTTCGCTTATACAAGGCGCCATTATATGAAACAGCATCCTCACTCTTTTCTGTTTCATACCAAGGTCTCTCTATTCCAACGATATGCTCATCAATCATCGTTTTTGCGACGAAAGGACCCGCGAGTTCTGCAATGACGAAAACAAATAGCATCGCCATCGCTGCAAAGATCGGCCCCTTCACTTTCATTGCATATTGAAACAATCGTTTTGAAACACTCATATTTTCACCCCACTATCCGCACTTTCACTTTCACCTTGTTGTCTATCGAACTGCTCTGCATACCAGCCCCCATTTCGAATGAGCGCTTCATGCGAACCTTCTTCAATAACTTCACCGTTATCCATAACGAGAATCCAATCCGCGTGCTGCACAGCTGACAAGCGATGCGTCGTTATAATCGTCGTCTTCCCGCTTCTTTCTGTTCGTATGTTTTCAATAATTGCCGCTTCCGTACGAGCATCAACAGCTGATAAAGAATCGTCCAAAATTAAAATTTCCGGATTTTGAATAACAGCCCTCGCAATCGAAATCCTTTGCTTTTGCCCACCTGATAAAGAAACACCTTTTTCCCCAACGAGCGTTTCTAAACCTTCTGGTAAAAACTCTAAATCCTTTTTAAACGCAGCTATTTCAATCGCTTTTTCAAGTTCTTCTTCAGTCGCTTCTCTGTTTCCGAATAAAATATTTTCCTTCGCTGTTTTTGAAAATAAAATGTGTTCCTGAGGTACGTACCCAATCCAGCCAAGTACGTTATCATTCGGAATTTTATCTAGCTTCACATCAGAAACTGCAATATCCCCTTCTCCAAGTGGATATTGACGAAGAAGCTGACGTACAAGCGTCGTTTTCCCGCTTCCTGTTTTCCCAACAACTCCAAGTGTCTCTCCTTGTTTTAATGAGAACGAAACATTTTTTAAATTTGTTTCAATTGATGAAGGATATGAAAAAGTAACGTTATCAAATTGAATGTAATCTGGCTCTTGTACAACCTTTGGATCTTTCGGATTCTTTACATCTGGTTCATAAGCTAACGTTTCATTTACACGATCGAGCGAAGCATTTCCTCTTTGCATAACATTAATCAATTCACCAATTGCAAACATCGGCCAAATCATCATCCCTAAATAGACGTTAAAAGAAACGAGCTCACCAAGTGTCACCTTTGATTGGAATACGAGATATGCACCGTACACTAAACCAATTAAATAACTAAGACCGACGAGCATTTTCACAGTCGGCTGGAATAATGCATCGATTCTTGCTACTCTCATATTTTTCTCGTATACGTCATCTCCTAAATGATGGAACCTTTCTTGATCAGCATTCTCCTGTACGTATGCACGAATCACGCGTACACCCGCAATTGATTCCAGCACTTTATCGTTCATATCTCCGAACGCATCTTGTGCGACAGTAAATCTTTCATGCAATTTCTTTCCGTACCTATTCATCGCATACGCCATAATCGGAAGCGGTATAAGCGCAGCAAATGTTAACTGCCAACTAATTGAAAAGCCCATCATACAAACGATTGTAAGCATATATAGACTAGAATCAACGAGCGTTAATATACCAAAACCAGCTGTCATGGAGATTGCTTTTAAATCATTTGTCGCTCTCGCCATTAAATCGCCAGTACGGTTTTTTTGATAAAACGTCGGTGTCATCTTGAGTAAATGCCCCATAAATTTTGAACGCATCGTTTTCTCCAGTACGAACGCACCGCCAAATAGTTGGTGCTGCCAAATGAAAGTAAGCACATACCCACCAATCGTTACCCCAAATAAAATAAAAATATATTGCATAATTGCCTCGTTCGTTAAGGCTCCTGTTTTAATATTATCAATTGTAATTCCTAACACTTTCGGAGGAATTACCTCTATCACGTTTACAATTAAAAGTACCCCAATTGCGATACTATACCTTTTCCAATGCTCCCTAAAAAACCAGCTTAACTTTAGTAATACTGAAAACAATATAACCTCTCCTTTCTCGTTCTCATTTGATTCACATTTCTTTATCCGCTATCCAAATCCATCACATTTACATTTTGAAAACCACAGTATTTCATCACATTTTTCCACCTTCCAAATTCTGATTTTTTATAGTAACGAGGAAAATAAACAAAAAAAAGCATACCGCCGCTTGACGATATGCAATAGAATGCATAAAAGCGTACGTTACGATATACGCAACGTACGCTTCTCATAAGACAAAAAGGTCCTATATATCCGCACGGGTTGCGTAATGATATGAATGTTTTCCGCCATTTAACAGAGCTAAGCCCATTACATTTACGATTACAATCATTACGCACACCCCCTTCATTTATTTTCCATTTATAATCTTACAACTTTATTGAGTATTCTGTCAATTATTTTTTTCGGTTTAGAATAAAATAATCTTTTATCACAAAAAATGAAAGTGATGCATTCTACTTATAATTCAGTTTGAAATAAGAGAATCTTCTGTAAGAAAGGGCATACAAAATAAAAAAATAATAAGAAATCGTTTTCACAAACATTTCATTTGAAAAATATTATCAAACCACCTACAATCACCTTATACTCACTCTTACAAGTTGCTATTTTAGGAGGACTAATCATGACAACTAGCAATACGTACAAATTTTATTTAAACGGAGAATGGAGAGAAAGCTCTTCTGGTCAAACAATCGACATTCCATCTCCATACTTACACGAAGTAATTGGGCAAGTACAAGCAATTACTCAAGGAGAAGTAGATGAAGCAATTGCATCTGCAAAAGAAGCTCAAAAATCATGGGCTGAAGCTTCTCTACAAGATCGCGCAAAATATTTATATAAATGGGCTGATGAGCTCGTAAATATGCAAGATGAAATTGCCGATATCATTATGAAAGAAGTCGGTAAAGGATATAAAGATGCGAAAAAAGAAGTTGTTCGTACAGCTGACTTCATTCGTTA
Source organism: Bacillus sp. S4 (assembly GCF_040838205.1). Classification (NCBI taxonomy): domain Bacteria; kingdom Bacillati; phylum Bacillota; class Bacilli; order Caryophanales; family Bacillaceae; genus Bacillus; species Bacillus sp. S4. The sequence continues at coordinate 16,455 of NZ_JBFPJI010000024.1, read as the reverse complement.
CACTATTGAAGAAGCTCTTCATATGCACGGAGAAAGCATGATGGGCGATAGCTTCCCTGGCGGAACCAAATCTAAACTTGCGATTATCCAACGCGCACCACTTGGTGTTGTATTAGCAATCGCACCATTTAACTACCCAGTAAACTTATCTGCTGCAAAACTTGCACCAGCACTTATTATGGGTAACGCTGTTATCTTCAAACCAGCAACTCAAGGTGCAATTAGCGGTGTTAAAATGGTTGAAGCACTTCATAAAGCTGGCCTTCCAAAAGGTCTTGTAAACGTAGCTACAGGACGCGGTTCTGTAATTGGTGACTACTTAGTAGAACATCCTGGCATCAATATGGTATCGTTCACAGGTGGTACAAACACAGGTAAACATTTAGCGAAAAAAGCTGCAATGATTCCACTTGTATTAGAACTTGGTGGTAAAGACCCTGGTATCGTTCGTGAAGATGCTGACTTACAAGATGCTGCAAATCATATCGTAAGCGGTGCATTCTCTTACTCTGGTCAACGTTGTACAGCTATTAAACGTGTACTTGTACACGAAAATGTAGCAGACGAGCTTGTTGGCTTATTAAAAGAGCAAGTAGCTAAATTATCAGTTGGATCTCCAGAACAAGACAGCACAATCGTCCCATTAATCGACGACAAATCTGCTGACTTCGTTCAAGGTTTAGTTGATGATGCTGTAGAAAAAGGTGCAACAATCGTTATCGGTAACAAACGTGAGCGCAACTTAATTTACCCAACATTAATCGACCACGTAACAGAAGAAATGAAAGTTGCTTGGGAAGAGCCATTCGGCCCAATCCTTCCAATCATCCGTGTTTCTTCTGACGAACAAGCGATTGAAATTGCTAACAAATCAGACTTCGGTCTGCAAGCAAGTGTCTTCACGAAAGACATTAACAAAGCGTTTGCAATTGCTAACAAAATCGAAACTGGTTCTGTTCAAATTAACGGACGCACAGAGCGCGGCCCTGACCACTTCCCATTCATCGGTATAAAAGGTTCAGGTATGGGCGCACAAGGTATTCATAAGAGCCTTGAGTCTATGACACGTGAAAAAGTAACTGTATTAAACTTAGTTTAATCTTATATGTAGAAGCTGATCTAAAATTTAGATCAGCTTCTTTTTATACAATTTAGTTCACGAGTTGTTTTTCCGTAGGTAAATTCACACATTCTACAGAAATTTGATACCCTAGCCAACGCTCAGCAATATGTTCAAACGATAAAACAGAGCCTGTTGTAAAAAATCGATGCTTCGGATTAAGATTGTCAGACAAAATTCCTTTGTGCTGTAAAATGGTACTTAACTCTATCGCTGTTTCTTCTGCAGAGCTAATAATTGTCACAGCCTCTCCTAACTCCTTTTTTATATAGGACTCTAAAAGTGGATAATGCGTACACCCAAGAATTAACGTATCTATATCTTCTTTCGTTAATGGCAGTAAAGCTTGTTTCACTTGCTGCGTTACATATGCTGTATCTTCTAAGTGATTTTCTACAACTGTAGCTAAAGTCGGACACGCATGACTATGCACTTCCAAATATGTATCAAGCTCGTGTAATGCTTTTTCGTACATGTTAGATTTTATCGTACCTACAGTTCCAATTACCCCTATTTTACCTTTCTTTGTCACTTTAATTGCAGCTCTTGCTCCCGGATGTATAACGCCAATAACTGGAATGGAAAGTGCTTCTTGCAAATCAGTCAATGCAGCAGCTGCACCAGTATTACATGCTACCACTAGAGCTTTTAATGGAAACTGTTTGAGGAACTCAACCATTTCAAATATGAAAGATTGTACCTCCTCTACACTTCTTGGCCCATACGGACAACGCTCATTATCACCAATATAGTAAATGCTCTCTTTAGGCAATTGACGCATAATCTCACTAGCAACTGTTAATCCCCCGACCCCTGAATCTAGTACACCTATTACGGAATTTTTATTACATACAGACATATACTTCATCCCCTTCTCAATCTTCTAGCGCTAATAACATGTATTATATTACGAAAATTCAAATATTGTATAACAATCCCTCTCGCTTTTAATCACAAACTCTTCTCCATAATCTGATTATTACCATATCCATTGACGTATAAAAATACATTTGTTACTCTTAAATACGTTAATTTAATATTTAAATCCTCATTCGTATCTCGGTGAGGTAGAGGTTGCAATCATTAAAAGTATCATTTCAGGAGATGTAGTGGCATTGATGAAGGAATGAGAAAGGAATGGTTGCCGAAGTAAGACGTGCCCACCATGCGCGCTTGCTGGGTCTGCATTTAATAAGTGCAGAACTGTCACAAACGTTTCGTTTGTGGAGAGCTATCGAGAGGTATGTCGTGGGTTTCTTATAAGATAGAAAGCATGTAGCGGCAAATTACGTGCTTTTTTTGTTTTGTTTGGGACTTCTCTTCCTTACTTAGGAAGACATACATATCTCCTCGCTTGACTTGGTTATACTAACTTTGGAGGTATTTTCTATGCAACAAAAAAAATGGGGCTTTTGGGTACTAACAGCTTTCGTTGTCGGTAACATGGTTGGCGCTGGTATTTTCATGGTGCCAAGTACGTTGGCACAAACAGCTAGCCCTCTCGGTGTCACTTTAGCTTGGTTAACAACAGGGTTTGGTGTTTTAATGCTAGCTCTTGTTTTCGGTAATTTAGCAATTCGTCGTCCTGATTTAACGACAGGACCACAAAGTCATGCATATGCTTTATTCTCATCACCAAAAAAGAAAAAAATGGCTGGTTTCAGCATAGTATGGGGATATTGGGTTGCAAACTGGGCAAGTAACGTTGCCATCATTACATCTTTCGCGGGATATTTATCGCTCTTCTTCCCGATTATGAAAGATACACGACTATTGTTTTCAATCGGCTCTTTCAATATAGAAGTTGGAAAACTACTTACATTTACTATTTGTTCTGTTTTACTATGGGGCACTCATTTAATTTTAACAAACGGTGTAAGCGGAGCTGGGAAACTTAACTTCTTAGCAACAACAACGAAAGTGACTGGATTCCTTCTATTCATCATTGTTACGTTATTTGCGTTCGAAGCTTCAAAATTTGGACAATGGTACACACCAATGATCGATAAAGAAGGCGTATCACACGGTCTCCTTTCACAAGTAAATTTAGCTGCTCTTACAACACTTTGGGCATTTATCGGGATTGAATCAGCCGTTCTTTTATCAAACCGAGCTACTTCTCCCAAAACGGTAAAACGTGCAACAGTTGCCGGTTTACTAATAACAGTTGCAATTTACTTAGGAATTACAATTTTAACAATGGGTGTACTTCACGTTGATAAATTACAAGCTTCTGAACGTCCATTAGCAGATGCATTAAACGCTGCAATGGGTCACGGCGGCGGGAAACTTATGGCATTACTTGCTCTTACTTCCCTATTCGGTTCCATATTAGGCTGGATTTTATTAAGCTCAGAAGTGCCTTATCAAGCAGCAAAAGAAGGTTTCTTCCCTTCCTTCTTCGCAAAAACAAATAAAAAAGGAAGTCCAATTCATTCACTACGATTAACAAACATTATGTCGCAAGTGTTCTTATTCTCAACATTATCAGGAACAATTGCGGAAGCTTATACATTCGTTATTACAGTATCAACTTTAGCCTACCTCATTCCATATCTCGTTTCACCAATCTTCCAGTTAAAGCTAGTCGCAACTGGTGAAACATACAAAAATGAAATGCGGGCAAGAATTACAGATGGCATAGTCGCAGCGATCGCACTTTGCTATGCACTATGGGTTATTAAAACAGGCGCATCCGATATAAAAACATTCCTTCTCGGGATTGGTTTATTCGTAATTGGCTTTGCCTTCTATCCATTAATGAATCGTGATCAGAAAAAAAATAACGAAAAGAAAAACGAGCAAGTTGCATAACGCAATTTGCTCGTTTTTTGCTTAATAAAACATATATAATAGAAAAAAGAGGTGAAAAACATGTCAATCGAATCACTATGGAGCTCTCGCTTTCAACAACATATTCAAAATGCCATCACATACTTTGCACGTATGATTAACGGTTTGCTATATAGCTTCATCTTCGTCTCATGTGTAGGTGCATATTATTACGCCAAGTTTCTTAAAACGGATCCTTCTAAAGGAATATCTTTATTACTCATCACAATCGTACTTACACTCATTATAACGAGATGCCCAATTCGCACATTTATTCAAAAACCTGATGCTGTCTATTTACTGGCGCTAGAAGAGAAATTAACATCTTATTTTAAAAAATCTCTTCTATATAATTACATCATTCAACTTTTCCCGCTTGTATTTATGTTCCTTATTATCGTACCGCTTGCCATGCAATCATTACAATTAACCGTACCTTTTTTATGTACAATCTTTATCGTTTTAATGATTACGAAAGCTTGGAACATATACATACATTGGATATGGCGTGATAGTTATGAAAAAAGCATATGGTTTATCATTCGCATTGCTTGTAACGCCCTGATCATTTACATGCTATTTTATACTGCAAATGTGATTATATTAGGCGGATTACTCTTACTTCTCACTTTCCTACTTCTATATACGAAGAAACAACCAATAAAACGAATACCGTGGGAATACATAATCGAGCAAGAAGAAAAAATGGACATTCGCTTTTATCAATTCGCTAGCATCTTCACTGATGTTCCGCAGCTAAAAAAACAAGTGAACGGCAGAAAATGGCTTACAAATTGGATTGAACCGTTACTACATAAAAAACAAGCTTCGTTCTTCTATTTACATACACTATCGTTTTTACGTGGGAATGATTATTTTGGTATATATATTCGCTTGGGGTTGATCGGTGCTTTCGCTCTATATTTTATTCCGAATATATATGTAAAAGGCGCTATCGCTTATATCGTCCTATATATGATTTCTATGCAGCTTCGTTCTCTGTGGAAATATTTTTCGGGAAATATTATTGTAGCATTATATCCAATTGATACTGAAAAACGAATGAATCAATTTCTCCGCTTAATCTTTATATTGCTAAGCATTCAACTCATTGTATTTTCAAGTGTTATACTCATTGCTACAGGACAATTACTACATAGTTTGATCATTGCAGTCATTGGGATGCTCTGGGTTAAATTTGTTATCGTACCGAAAACGAAGAAGAGGATTTCTTCATTTTAACGAAAAAGAGGCTGTACATAGCAGCCTCTTTTCTCGTCCTAAAATTTCTAATCACTTTTCGTAGGCATTTTTCATATAGTAAAAATGACTATACAATTCCTATCCATACGTTAAATAATGATTTCGCACATATAAATAAAAAAGATAGGAGCTCTATTATGAACAACAATCCGCCTGCAACGCCCCAAAACACCTCAGAGGAAAATAGCCGTGACATTAAATTGCAAACATTACGAGTCATCGGACTCATCGTCCTCATTAGTGGTTATATTCTCGTCGCTCTCTCAGAAGTGGGTGAACTAAAAACCTTATTAACAAATCCAAATGCCAATCCTAATTTAGCTGAAGTTGATCCATTTTAGAAGCTATCTAAAAAGCGAGTCCCAGCATAACCGGTTCGCTTTTTAGATAGCTTTATCCAATCTTAGAAACGTTTCGTTCATCTTGATACTTCTCTTTTCCAATCGCCTTCATAAATAATAAAATACTGCTCATACCAACGATAAAATACAGCGCACTCATTCCCCAAGATGCAATAAATGAACCTAACATAACACCTAATGCACCGTTCATTTTCGCCACTTGAAAGACCATTCCGTTAATCGCCATATAAGAACCTCGCGCCTCACTTGGCACCATATCCGCCATTATAGATTGACGAACCGGTACATACATCATCTCTCCTACAGTTTGGAAAAGCCCCGCAATTAATAAAATCCATAAGCTATTGCTCGTTCCAAGTATGGTGAATCCAATTGTATAAATGAATAAGCCTACATATAAGATTTTTAAATCGTTGAAGCTCTTCAACATTTTAATAACAAGCGCCGAAAATAATACAATTAAAATTGTATTCTCTGTAGATATCCAGCTCAGCATTCGAATACCTGTTAAATCAAATGTAAAACCATTTCCGAAGAAAAAGTGAATCGTTTCAAATTCCTTCTGCAAACGTATCCCTAAATAATTATTAATTTGAAACTCTAAAGATAATGTACATATACTTGCTGCACAAAAAATTAAAAACGCTCGATCTTTCATCACAACCTTATAACTATCCGTCATATCCTTTAATACGTTTTTCTTCTCTACAGTTTTTCGCGCCACATACACTTCTTCCATATATATAGCCATCACATATAAAGTAATGACCGCCACAGCCGTTAATACGATAAACAATTGTAATCTATAGTTTTCAAATAGTAATCCGCCAAATATCGCTCCAATAGCAATTGATAAATTAATCGCCCAGTAGTTAATGCTGTACATCACTTTTCGATTTTCAGGTGTACTCACATCGATTAACATCGCTTCGGTCGCTGGATTCATAAGTCCAGATCCTAAGCTGTTCACGAGCATAAATAAAAACGTTAACCACGGTGAATCTACATAATCTGAGTTCGCAATTCCCATACAAGCAATGGAAACGACTTGTATACTTTGGCCAATAATCATTACTTTTTTACGACCGAGCCGATCTCCAATATACCCGCCATATAAACCAATTACTAATGAAGCTATTACATTAATTAGTAGTAAAGCACCAGCAACCGCACTACCTAACTTTATTGAAAAATAAATTGCCATAAACGGAAAAATCATCGTTGATACAGCTCGTGTTAAAAATGATGTTATAATTCTAATTTTTATATTTCGATGCATACTCCAAAACCCCATCGTTTTCCCCTCCTTATGCTTATTCATTTTACTTTGAAAAAGAGGAAGAAAAAGGTTAGAATATTCTAAAGAGTTTCCCCTTTTATATAGAAGGAAGTGTACACATATGAAAATTATGGACTATTACATTCGTTTAAGGTTACATTCACAAGATCAGCAACATATGCGAAATAGCTTACAAGAATTAGCGGATGTTTTATATTGCAGTACGAAAAACGTGAAGATTTTATTAAAGAAAATGAGCGAAGAACAACTAATTTACTGGACTCCAGGGCGAGGCCGCGGGAATAAAACTGAAATTATATTTGTACATAGTTTAGTAGAATCAATTGAATGCTATACAGATGAACTGTTAGCGCAAGAAAAATTAAAAGATATCTTTCTTCTTTTAAAAGAACCCCTTCCTCTTGCACTTCAAAAAAAGATAGAAAATAAACTACATCATCATTTTGGATACGAACCTTCAAATGATATGTACGACATATTAAAGATCCCTATATCAAGAAAGATATTACCATTAGATCCCGCTTTTGTGGCTGTAACAACAGAGGGTCATCTTATTAGCCAAATTTTTGATACATTAGTCATTTATAACGATATTACAGAAAAAATGGAACCGCACATTGCTCATACGTGGGAATTAAGTCAGGATCAACTTACGTGGACGTTTTATTTACGAAAAGATATACATTTTCATAATGAAACTCTTTTAACTTCTAAAGATGTTCAATTTTCATTTGAAAGATTGCAGCAAGCTCAATCTCCTTACGCATGGTTAACACAGGAAATTGTCCAAATTGAAACACCGTCACCACTGCAAGTACGGTTCCATTTAGCAAAACCGAATTTGTTTTTCTTACATTATGTAAGTTCAATACAACTCGCAATTTTGCCCTATGATACGGTAATCCAAAATCATCACTATATAGGTACTGGACCTTTTAAACTTAATCATTATTCTGAAGATAATATCGTACTAGAAGCTTTCACGCATTATTTTAAAGAACGTGCATTACTAGATCGTATTGAGTTTTGGCGTATTCCAGATCATGTGAAAATACATTCTGATTATGAATTACCAAATGAGAATGAAAATGAAAGACATGACATACAAATAGAAGAAATAGGCTGTATTTATGCTAGCTTCAACTTTACAAAACCTGGTCCCCACCACGACATTTACTTTCGTAAAGCTTGGAGAGAAATATATGACGTTGAAACGATCCTCCGTGATTTAGAAGGAAATCGAACAATCACTGCATCAAGCTTCTTTCCTGAAAGAAGTCGCCAAGCTCAGGGAAGACCCTATTCATTAGAAAAGGCGAAAGAATATTTGAAGAAGAGCACATACAAAGGTGAAACGATACATATTTACTTCTTCGCGTTTAAAGATAGTGCAAATGACACAGTCTTCCTAAAGAAACGTTGCGACCGTTTAGGCATACAAGTAGAGCTTCATCCATTTCTCGTTTCAGATTATATGGATCGTTCTATTGATAAACATGCCGATATTATTTTAATGGGAGAAGTTTTTGCCGCCGAGCATGAAATGGCATTTTTAAACGTATTTAAAAATAAAAGTTGCTTCGTAAATCGGTTCATGGACCCGCACTATGAAAAACAAATCAATTGTTTGCTAGATACCTTTTTATTAGAAGAAAATAAAGACAAGCGCTATGAGCTCATGTATGAAATCGAAGATTTTTTACAAGCAGAACACATCATTTTATTTAACTATCACGTTTTAAAAAGAAAAACATATCCCTCTTCTCTAAAAAATGTAACAATAGATTCATTCGGTTGGGCGAATTTTGCGAAGTTATGGATACAGCCATCCCCGTATTAAAATGTGTAGTTTTTTATAAAAGGAGAAAAACCATGAAAAGCAACCTAGAAAAAAGGCTTTCCTATCTATACACAGGTGAGTTATTTTCAGTCATTACTTTTATTTTTACAAGTTATGTAATTAATTATGTTTATCCTACACTACATTTATATTCCCTATACTCTTTTTGGATCTCATTTCTTCTTTTAGAGTTTCTCTTACTACAAGGAACTGTTTACTGGTACGTAAAGTGGAAACGACTAAAAAAAGAGAAAACATCTGTTACACCTATTGTGATTATTAAATATTTAAAAAGACTAAAAAGGATAAATATAGGATTGATTATCACAGGACTTATTATGTTTACTATTGATTTTGTAATTTGGTATCCTCAATTACCTTTAATCGGGCTATCATTCGCACTATTTGTTTATGTTTTTGCATTATTTGAGTATATAAACTATTATCATATTCAGCTTTCATATGATAACATCTCTGATATTAAATATTTGATTAAATCAAAAAAACTAAAACAGTCCTGTATGAGTAAAGATTTTCAACGTATTTCATAAAGTGAAACTATAATCAGTGGGGGTATGTGGGATAAAATATTAGATTCCGCTTATGAAGACTTTAAACCAATAAGAATTAAGCAATTTTCACGAATGTAAAAGAAGGTATTACATCCTTAGTAATACCTTCTTTTACATTTTTAAAGAGGAACCTTCTTGCACACAAAGATGCAAACTATTATTTAATTACTTCATCCAAATGATTTTTCAAGTTTAATAAGTATTGCTCTATATCCGGATTCTTCACCACATCATAACAAGCAAAACTCTTTAATGGACTCATACCGAGAAACTTCTGCACACGATGTAAATGACTAAGCGTTGATTCTAAACTTTCTCCTTCAAAGAACTTCGTCTTATCTCCAAATGCTTTTTCAGGTGCATTCCAAGTTGTGGAAAACATATACTGCTTCTCTTTTAATAAACCACCTGTTCCGTATTCATCTGCACCTTCAAAGAACAAACCGTATTCATATATTTCATCCATATACGTTTTAAATAATCCCGGGACACTAAACCAATAAATTGGTGTTTGATAAACCACAACATCGGCCCATAAAAATTTCTCTTGTTCTTCTTTAATACTATATCCATCTTGAATCGTTGTTGTTTTCACATGATGATTTTCGCTTAATACAGTTACCATATAATCAACTAACGTTTTATTTAATCGTCCTTCCTTTGAACCGTATTTTTCATGTCCATTTATAATCAATATATTTCCCATCGCTTTTCTCTCCCTTATATGATCTACTCTTCAGCTATTAAGCCCAGTTGCTGCTTCAGCGTAAGATTATCTTCTAAATGCCAATCTTCCGTTATCTTTCCGTCTTTCACGTGTAAAATATCAATTGCAAAAAAACGAATGTTTTTACCATTATGAGTTCCTGTAAAAGAAAGACGAGCTGTTACTTTATCACTAACCACTAATAAATCTTCAACTTCACAATGTATGTCTGGAACTACTTTACGAAAGTTTTGTGCTGCAAGCTTTAATCCTTCAGTGCCTTGTGGTCGACCTTTCGGCAGTGTATTATCGAAAAAATTTTCAGTAACCGTTTGCGGAATAAGTTCCTCCCTACCTGTATCCCAAAATGCATAAAAGCGCTGGGCTGCATGAACCATTTCTGTCGCTTCTTTTTTGCTTAGTGAAGGATCGATTGTCATTGTTTTTGGCTTCGGCATTTCCTTCAATAATTGGATTTCAGTTTTTTCCTCCCCACTACACGCTACAAGCACAATACAAATGACAAAAAAACTAAGTAACGCAAATAACCTTTTCATACCTATGGAAATCACCTCCTCCTGCTGCAAACCCTTTGTATTTCGTATTGCTATTGTATATGTATTAACTTCCTTTATGGAAGTAGTGATATTTTTTTCATATAGTTACCAAAAAGATAGTTTTGTGATACGATAAAGCAAATTCATTCAAAAAATTTTTATGGAGGCTATTTCCATGACCAATATAGATCCAGTTATATTAACGAAAGGTTTACCTGGCATCCCATGTCCTATCGCTAAAACTCTTGACGTAATTAGTACAAAATGGACATTTTTAATCATTCGCGACCTTCTTATCGAAGGCACATTACGTTTTAGTGATTTACAAAAATCAATGGACGGGATTAGTCCGAAAACATTATCACTTCGACTAAAAGAATTAGAAACACAAGGCATAATAACGAGAAAAGTGTATCCAGAAGTTCCGCCTCGTGTAGAGTACACATTAACGGATAAAGGAAAGCAATTAGAGGGGATATTTATTGAATTAAAGCGATTTGGATTAAGTTTATAAAGTGAAACTTTAATCATTGGGGTTTTGTCCATCCCCAAATGATTATTAGCCCGCAAATAGGGGAATAAAATAAAAACCCCTTACAACGGTAAGGGATTTTTCATTACTTATTAAATTATTTTACTAAACTTTCAGCTAACTGCTTCTCTCTCCACATAAATGTAATGCCGAGACCAACTATTAAAACAACTCCTGAGAAAGCATATGGATAATTAATATTTACATCAAATAATATTCCGCCCATCGCCGGCCCTACAATATTCCCTAAGCTCGTATAAGTTGAGTTCATTCCAGCAACAAATCCTTGCTCTTTCCCAGCCGCTTTTGATAAAAACGTCGTTAAAGCTGGACGGAGTAAATCAAATGCGAGGAAAATAAAACAAGTAACAAGAAGTACAATCCAATAATTAAAGACTATAGTTGAAACAAATGCTAACACTGCGCCTACAATTAAACATATTTGAATTAACACTTTTTCGCCGAATATGTCGACCAATTTACCAAACATAAATACTTGCACAACTACCCCAAAGATTGAGCTAATCGTAATAATTGCAGCAATATCTTTCGGTGTGAAGCCAAATTTATGATCAGAGAACAGGCTAAACACAGTTTCATATGCCGATAAACCGAAAGCGAGTACAAATACAATAATAAATGCAATTGCATACATTGGATTTAAAGATTTCTTTAAATCCCCGATAAAACTTGAGTCTTTCGTATTAACAGAAATCTCTGCAAGCTCCTCTTTCGTTAAAGGCTCTTTCAAAATAAATATAGACATAACGCATGCTATAAAGGCAATAATGGCTGCGACAAAGAATGGTACACGTATACCATATTCTGCAATAAACCCACCAATTCCAGGTCCTATAATAAATCCGGTACTAATAGCCGCTGAAAGATATCCCATCGCTTTTGGACGTTCCTGAATAGAGGTAATATCAGCAACATATGCCGTAACACCCGGCATAATAAACGCAGCACTAATCCCGCCTAACACCCTCGCTGCATAAAGCATCCACACATCTTTTCCTAATCCAAAAAGAAGCTCTGAAACACCAAAAATAAATAATCCAATGATTATCATTTTCTTCCTACCGTAAAGATCGACCCAACGACCCGTAATAGGTGAAGTAATAAGCTGAGCCATTGCAAATACTGCAACGAGATAGCCCATCGTCTTTCCTGTTAAATTCATATCATTCATAAAGGATGGCATAACCGGAATGATTAATCCAATCCCTAAAAAAGCGATAAATATATTACTCAAAAGAATGATCAATACCATCTTTTGTTCTTTTATCGGTTTCTTCAATTTTTAACACCTCTTCCCGTAAGTTCCTCTCAAAAATAATACCCAAGAAACTTTTTCTTTATCCTGCTATTTGTGGGCTAATAATGAGTGAAGATGCCCCCACTCATTAGAATTTCACTCTATCCTTCCACACATACATAAATACAGGGTGAATGACTATCATTCAGTTTCCCGCAGAAATGAACCTACCTTTTCAGACAGGTTCATCTTACTATTTCTTTATCCCGCATTAACGGGCAGTAAGACTCCCACCTCAAAATTCAGCGAATGCGAGGAAGTTAGGTGGGAGATAGCTGCCCTTAAATGCCCGATTGGTTCAACTAATAATCAGTGGGGATGAACCCTCCCACTGATTAAAGTTTCACTTTATATGTAGTGCATGTGTTAAAAAATCTAGTACTTCTGCCTTTTGTAGCTCGACTTGCTCATCATCTTTATGATCATATAAATAAACTTGTTCCGCTGCTGATTCAACAAGAGCAATAAATAACTTCGCTGTTCTCTCTGCATGAACCGAATCACGAATTTCACCAGCTTCTTTTGCTTCACTTAAAAATTCACTTAGCCACATATAAAGAGGCTCATACACAGCTTCCCATTCTTTTATATGTTCAGTAGATGCAAGACCCGCATACATTAAAGCTTGTATTTCACGATATTCAGCTATAAAGTTAAACACTGCATCTATTACCTGCTCAACCTTACTTGAAAAAGGTGCATCGTTCTGTACTTTTTCTTTCACTGCAAATATCATCTTCTCAACCATCACTTCTGCTATTGCAGGCATAACAGATAACTTAGAAGGAAAATATAAATAGAACGTTCCTTGCGCAATGCCAGCCAATTTCACGATATCAGAAATCTTCGTTTTTTCAACGCCCTTTTCCTGAAATACTTCAATAGCTGCATAGACAATTTTTTCTTTTTTATTCATCATCTAAACCCTTTCACACGCGTATTGAATGACTGTCACTCATTTTATAAAATAACTAGCTGTACTGTCAATTATAGTGCACTTTTCATAATAAAAATCTCCCAACAAATCGTTAGGAGATTCAACTTTCATATCATTTTCTTATGAAAGAGCCTTTAATCCCGTAACTCCACATACGATAAGAGCTACACTAATCAAACGTGCCTTACTTTTCGATTCACCAAACAGAAACATATTTAATAAAACTGCGCCTGCTGTTCCAATGCCAATCCAAACCGCATAAGCCACACTTACTTGTAAGAACAAGAAAGATGTGTATAAAAATGCGAAGGAAGTTGCAAATCCACCTATATAAATCGCTCCATTTGCTAACGTCTTATCTTTACTATACATCTTAAGGCCTATCACACCGACTATTTCACTAATTGCAGCACAAAATACGAAAAACCAACCCATTTTTAAGCAGCTCCTTCCATAGTTTCTTCCACAGTCTCTGCTTTATTATCAGCCAATTTTAAACCGATAACGCCTGCTACAACCATCACAATGAAGAATAATTTTCCTAAACTAAAACTTCCACCGAAAAGAAAAACATCCATTAAGAAAGTTCCTACAGTACCAGCCCCAGCAAACACCGCATATACTGTCCCTGTCGCAAGATGTTCACACGCTTTAGAAAGGAAGTAAAAATCAACAGCGATAACTCCTACAATAATGACCCAATGCCACCAAGTATGAGCTGTATTAAAACCAAACACCCAAAAGACTTCAAAAATACATGTTAATATGACATATAACCAAGCTTTATTTTTCATATCTCTCACCTTCTATTATTTACTGACTGACCGTCAGTCATTTTTAATTAAAAAAATATAATCTCACGCTAACTACTATTTAAAAAACCAATATCATCCTCATTTATCCTTATATTTGTTCCGTTATTAAGCTAACTACATATAAAAGTTGCTTATCTACACCCTTTCATAGAAAAATGACTGAATGTCATTCATAAACATTCTACATGACCAATTGACAAAGTGTCAACACCCGGATTCTATTAACCAAAAAATATTTTAAATTTCTTAAATCCACGTGTATATTTCTTAATAATCTGTCAATAATGGTAGTAACATAATATTTTCTCCATTCCCCCCTTGGAGATCCCTTTGAATCGAGCAGTTGCTTTTAGCTAACTGCTCTTTTTTAATTTATCGGCACATTATAATAAAATACTCATAGATAAATTCCAAAACAAAGACCTGTACTCCCTTTTCAACATGCAACAAAGAACGAAATATTTTGTACGCTATTTACTTTCCAACGAGTCTTTGTATGCAATAATTTTATTTTCAAGCATCTTCTCTGTAATTACTAAGTTTTCTCTTTGAGTTTGAATAGATTTTTTATGATTTTCTAACAGTTGTAAACGAGCTTCGGTTGTATGCTCCCCTTCTAAATATAATCTAGCGTATTCTCTTATTTTTGCTATCGGCATTTGTGTTTGTTTTAATTTCATTACAAACTGCAACCACTTTACATGTGACTCTTCATACAATCTATTCCCATTTGCATCGCGATTTGCAATTAATATATTCTCCTTTTCATAATAACGTAATGTATGTGTGCTCACTCCTAATAATTTAGCTACCTCGCTAATTGTGTACATACTCATACTCCCTCCACATGCCATTTATCATCATATATTTAACTGCTTTATAAAAAACATTTGACTTAGAGTATACTCTAACAAATAGAATCTAACCATAATAAATTAATTTGAATTTAGGAGGCTTTTATATGAAATATACTGTTATTACTGGTGCTAGTTCAGGAATTGGCTATGAATCCGCTTTAGCCTTTGCATCTCGCGGAAAAAATTTAGTACTTGTAGCTCGAAGACAAGAAGAATTAGACGGATTAAAATTAAAAATTAACGAAATGCATCCAGAGTTGGATGTTGTCATTCGAAGAACTGATTTATCCGTCACTGAAGAAGTTTATAAATTTTATGAAAGTCTACAAAGTTTTCAAATTGAAACGTGGATTAACAACGCAGGTTTTGGTAATTTCGCCTCAATTGCTGAACAAAATTTAAATAAAATAGAGACGATGTTGCATGTAAATATAGAAGCACTAACAATACTCTCTTCTCTTTTCGTTCGAGATTATTCAATGGTTGATGGAACACAGCTTATTAACGTTTCATCGGGCGGTGGATACACGATTGTGGCTAATGCTGTTACGTACTGTGCTACGAAATTTTATGTAAGTGCATTTACAGAAGGACTATCTCACGAACTGAAAGAACAAGGTGCAAAACTACAAGCAAAAGTTTTAGCTCCTGCTGCAACTGAAACAGAATTTGCGAAACGTTCATTTAATATTGATGAGTTCCAATATGATGGTGTTGTACCGAAATTTCATACTGCAAAACAAATGGCACAATTTATGCTTGACCTTTATGATAACGATAAAGTTGTAGGACTTGTCGATGGTTCTACGTATAACTTTGAGCTTAGAGATCCGCTTTATAATTTTACAGTAAGACAAACGAATTCAAATTCTTAACAACATCTCATTTCTGACTAAAATATAGATACCCACTATTTCTTAAATAATAGTGGGCCTTTTTCTCTCTAAAAATTTCACCCAACATACCGTATCATCGCCACCTCATCACAATAATCAACTTTTGGACAATGTCTACAATCAATCCACACTTTTTCTGGTAATGCTTCTCTATTCACAAAATCAAACCCGCACTTTTGAAAAAATTCCGTTTCATATGTTAAAGAAATTACCCTGTTCACTTTTATCTTTGCCGCCTCATTCATTACATGATTCACTAACTTACTCCCTATCCCTTTTCCTGCATATGTATGCGAAACTACTAACGATCGTACTTCTGCAAGATCCTCTCCTAACACATGTAAACCAGCAACTCCAACGACTTCCTCTCCTTCTTTCATAACATATAAACATTGTAAATATTGATAGAGAGACAAAAGAGCACGCGGCAAAACAACTCCTTCTTTTGCATACATTTCAATGAGATTATAAATTTCTTTCACATCACTTGTAACCGCATTAAAGATTTTCATATTATATCCCCTTGCCCCAGTGTTAACATTTATAAC
>NZ_JBFPJI010000316.1:0-3690 GCF_040838205.1 Bacillus sp. S4 | reverse complement strand
ATTTGAAAGAAGAATCTTTATTGAAAGTAAGTCTTAAGAGTTTGAAAATGAGAAGTAATTTATTTTTCATCATTACATCTTTAAGTATCTTTTTAGGAGCCACTTATTATTACAATAAAAGATTTCCAAATCACAGATATCCTGACTGGTTAGAATTTCTAAAATTAGTTGGTTGAAGAAAAGACAGAAAAACAGAAAGTTCAAATAAAAAATTATTTATTGTTGAGGAGGAACTAGTATGAATATAAGAGAAAGTGAACTTCCAGGTATTGGTTATAAGTTTCAAATCGTTACGAAAGGTAACGAAAAAATGGTGATTGTCATTCATGATGATGGGCGTAGAGAAATGTATCATTTTGATACAGACCATGAAGAAAGCATCTCAAGTATTTCATTGCGTGACTCAGAGGCAAGACAAATTGCAGCAATATTAGGCGGGATGGTATATAAACCTCGGGCATTAGAAAATGTTGAGATGGTCTTTGAAGGTTTAGCGATTGAGTGGTTCAAAGTGGAGAATGCAGCGCCAGCAATTGGAAAAACAATTGGTGATCTTGAAATAAGAAAAACATATAGCGTAACGATAATTGCAGTTATGAAAAAGAATATGAAAAAGCTATTTAATCCAGGACCAGACACGGTGATTGAAGAGGGAGATATGCTTGTAGTTTCCGGTGAGAGAGAAGAAATTAAAAAGATTATCAATGAATTACTTTCGAATAGGGGGACTGACTAGATGGATACTTTAATTTTTGAAGTTGGTACAGCTTTAGTTTTAGTAGCAATTGCGGCGGTAATTGCTGGGAAGTTTAAATTCTCAGTAATTCCTTTTCTAATTGTTCTTGGCATGTTAGTAGGACCGCACGCGCCGACAATAGGTGTTATCGATCTCAAATTTATTGAAAGTGCAAGTGTGATATCCTTCCTTGGAAGGATTGGCGTTCTGTTCCTTCTTTTCTATCTAGGATTAGAATTTTCGATGAAAAAACTAATTAAATCTGGACGTTCGATTGCTATTGGCGGAACGATTTATATTTTAATTAACTTTTCACTTGGATTATTATATGGATTTATAATGGGCTTCCCGTTACTTGAAATCTTAATTATTGCGGGTATTATTACGATTTCTTCTAGTGCTATCGTTGCAAAAGTATTAGTTGATTTAAGAAGAACTGGTAATAATGAGACCGAATTAATTTTAGGAATTATTATGTTTGAAGATATATTCCTTGCTGTATATTTATCAGTAGTTTCTGGCTTAGTCCTTGGGGATCACGCTTCGTTCTTAGGTGCTCTCACTTCAATTGGAATTGCTTTAGGATATATGCTTCTATTCTTCGTAGTAGCTAGAAAGGCTACGCCGTTATTAAATAGATTGCTCAATATTAGTTCTGATGAAATCTTTATTATTGTAGTATTTGCTTCGTTGTTCTTTATTGCTGGTTTTTCAGAAACAATTCACGTTGCAGAAGCAATCGGGGCACTTCTTTTAGGGTTAGTTTTCTCTGAGACAGAGCATAGTGATCGAATTGAACATCTTGTTGTTCCATTTAGAGACTTTTTCGGAGCTATCTTCTTCTTCAGTTTCGGATTAAGTATCGATCCGTTCTCATTGGGCGGAGCAATATGGTTAACGTTAGGTGCTGTACTTCTGACGATAATCGGAAACTTTGTAGCAGGGATGATTGCAGGAAGACAAGCTGGATTATCCCATAAAGCTTCAACAAATATTGGATTAACAATCGTTTCAAGGGGAGAGTTCTCCATCATTATGGCCAATATCGGTATCGCCGGTGGTTTAATGTCAGTATTGAAACCATTCTCAGCGCTATACGTGCTTATACTATCCATTTTAGGACCTCTTCTTACGAAAGAGTCGAAGAATGTATATAAATTTTTAAATAAAATCTTTAAGTGGGATACGAAGACAAACTAAATTTTAAAAAATAAAAGTACAAGATATTTACCGCTTGTACTTTTATTTTTTGCAATGAAAACAGTAAAGAGAGGTAAATGATGTTAGGAGAGTTGATTCATTCAGTTTTAGTTTTTCTAGAAGGACTTGGTTATTGGGGAATTATGCTTGGATTGATGTTAGAGGTTATTCCAAGTGAAATCGTATTGTCTTATGCAGGCTATTTAGTATCAACAGGAAGCATTACATTTGGGGGTGCTGTTGCGTTCGGTACGATTGGCGGTGTAATCGCACAGCTATTTATTTATTGGATCGGTCGATACGGAGGAAGACCTGTTCTTGAGCGATATGGAAAATATATTTTGATTCAGAAGAAACATATTGATTATGCGGAAGCGTGGTTTAATCGTTATGGAACTGGTGTTATCTTTACCGCACGTTTTATTCCCGTTGTGCGTCATGCTATTTCGATACCAGCAGGTATTGCGAAAATGTCACATGCTAAGTTTAT
Source organism: Bacillus sp. S4 (assembly GCF_040838205.1). Taxonomy (NCBI): domain Bacteria; kingdom Bacillati; phylum Bacillota; class Bacilli; order Caryophanales; family Bacillaceae; genus Bacillus; species Bacillus sp. S4. Next base: position 1,264 of record NZ_JBFPJI010000316.1, on the reverse strand, counting down.
TACGCTAACTACATTAGCTGTTATTCCATGGTCAATTGTATTTGTCTATTTAGGCTTTAAATTAGGATCAGAGTGGGAAAGTATTAATAAAGTAGCTGGGCCATATGTGAAATATTTTGCGCTTGCTGCTATTGTTTGTGCAATTGGTTATTTTATATTTAAAAAAATGATGAAAAAAAAGTGATTACGGAAAAAGAATCTATGCGGACATAGATTCTTTTTTATTGTCATTTTTTAAAGGGTGAAAGAGTATGTTTAATATTTATCATATTGTGGCATACATATAGGAAAAGGGAGTTTGGAAAGGGGATTATTGAGAAATGGAACTCCAGTTTCAAAATGTATATCAACAAGTTGAGAATTGGTATGTGTTGGATTCGGAGCTTCCTTGGGATGTCAAAAAGTTAAGAAATGATTTGTTTTCTCTTATTGAAGTAAGTGCAACGCCAGTTATTTTTTGTGATACGTGTGATGCGAATCATGTACTTTTATCATTAGGAGAAGAAGAAGAGGAGTTTTTATTCCCGGTAGGTGGTTTTTATCATAAAGAAAAACAATTAATTTTCGTTTGTATGTGGGAAGAGTATGAGCAAGTGCTCAAAACGCTATTGCATGAATTCAGGCATGCGATGCAGCATAAGGACGATGTACTATATGTTGGACATGAACGATACGAAGAAAGATGGATCGAGAAAGATGCGAGGCATTTCGCGGAGAGGAAGCTAGATGAATACAAAAATAGAAATTTAATCTGAAGCATAGTGGAGAAAAATCACTGTGCTTTTATTTGTTGCTAATTTAAAATAAGTAGTTGACCTTTATTAAGTTTAGTTCTAAACTAATAGTATCAAATGAGCGAGGTGATGGAATGAAAGCAGAGGAAAGACTTGGATTACTATTATGGTTTCGTTTATCACGCTTTTATAATAGAAGTATTCGTGAGACGAATCAGCATTTGAAAAAGTGGAATGTATCTGCCGCTCAGTTTGATGTATTAGTTCAAATTGGAGGACACGATCGTTTAACACAGCAAGAACTTGGAAATAAGTTGTTTGTTACGAAAGGAAATGTTACTCAACTTTTAAATAAGATGGAGCAACTAGATTGGATTCAGCGTGAACAAGAAGGTACGACGAAATATATTTCATTAACAGAAGAGGGAAAGGTTCTATATGAAGAAATAGTCCCGCCGCAAGAAACATTCCAAAAAGAGCAATTTGATAAGTTAAATAGAGAAGAACAAAAACAATTATTAGAATTACTG
>NZ_JBFPJI010000315.1:0-3692 GCF_040838205.1 Bacillus sp. S4 | reverse complement strand
GAATTAACTTTAAGTTATCGTATTGAATTTGTGAATCAACGATAAGAGCAATTGGTAACCCTGCATACTTAACATCTATATTCATATCTTTTGGAGTCAATGGTACAAGTTCTCGCTTTGGTAAAATGCTAATGGCTCCATTCGCTTCTAAAATAGCGTATTCAATTTCATGAACACTTGGATATCCGGCGACGCGAAGATTAGAAAGCAATTCAGGGATCGGATATCTACTTTTTTGTAAGTTCTCAAAAATAATATCACCATGTTTAATTAAAATAATGGGGTGTCCGAGAATGAAACGATTTAGTTTATTGAGTAGGCTTAATTTGGTAAGAAGTAAATGCAAACATGTAATAACGACCATACCGAGAAATGCTTGTAAAGCACCAGCGACTGGTATGGCTTGAAAAGCTAAATAAGATAAAAAGATAATAGCCCCAAAATCATGAGGGGTTAGTTGTGCTAATGCAGATTTACCAAGTAGCTTAAGTGATAGTAAAAATAAGATAAAAAAGAACGATACATTAAATAAAAAGAGAAGCAAGAGGGACACTCCTTCGTGTGAAGTTGTACTTACTATTCCCGAAAGTAATATAAATATTACCTTTTATAGGATGAATTAGGGTGAATTGGAATTTGGCTGTATACAAACAAATAAATGGATATTATGATGAAGGAAGTAAAGGGAATAGGAGTATATGGATATGAGAAAGAAGAAAATAATTAAGTACATTTTAGTTGTTATAATGATCTTCGCCGTGTATGCGGGGTTTTTACAATATAACATCTATAAGCATGGGCATATGAATGCAATTGACGATGCGGATTATATAATTGTACTAGGATCGAAAGTAAATGGAACAAAGCCTTCTTATTCATTGCAATATCGTATTGATAAAGCAGCTGAGTATTTAAAATCACATGATAAAACAATTGCTATCGTATCTGGAGGCCAAGGAAAAGGTGAAGATATTACAGAAGCATTAGCGATGAAACAAGGATTAATGAAACAAAATATTGCAGAAGACCGCATTATAATGGAAGAACGTTCGACGAGCACAGATGAAAATATTAAATTTTCAAAACCTCTTATCCCTGAAAATATGAAAAAAGGGATGATTGTAACGAACGATTTTCATATGTTCCGAGCAAAAAAGATTGCAGAAAAACAAGGGTTGACATTAGAAGGTCTTCCGGCGAAAACACCGAAGCCAATTATTATTCAATCGAATGTACGAGAATATTTAGCGGTTACGCAATATTGGTTTATGAATCGAATATAGTGAAAGTGATCCCGCCTGAAATTCCAGGCGGGATTTATTTTGAGGGAAATCTTACAAAGATGTCATGTTCATGAAAGGTAAAGCGATAGTTTCTGGAGTGGTTTCCTGACATAATGAAGGTAACAAAAAACTTTAGAGGTGAATCGGATGAAAGGAAATAATATTTTATCTTCGCTATGTTACTTTAGTATCTTTTTTGCACCATTTTTACTGCCAATTGTCGTGTACTTCGTTGCGGAAGATGAAGTGAAATATCACGCAAAAAAAGCATTTTGGTCACATATTTTCCCGTACGCAATCTTATTTGGCGGATTAGCTTTATCGGGGGTATACGGTTTAAGTTTCAATCAATCTGAGAGCGTTGGAATTGGAATGGTTATAACGTATGCAGTGTTTATTCTTGTAGGAATTTATTACTTCATTTGGAATATTGTTAAAGGAATTAAAGTTTTGAAAGCAGCTTAACAACAATTGCATAATAGCATATAAATCTTTCGTTATTTGTTGATAAGTCGATATCCTTTGTCGAAACGACCGATATAATTTCATATACCGTATTAATAGACATTAAAAAAGAGTAATTCGAAAAGAATTGCTCTTTTTGTGCTTATAAGTTGTGAATAATGAAAAAGATATGTTAATTTTTCATTATGAAGAGAAAGAAGGAGTGATTTTCATGAATGAGATGATACATAAAATGGAGCAACACGTTTCAGTTCGTAAATATAAAGAAGAACCAATTTCAAAAGAGATAGTAGAAAGAATAGTGCAAGCTGCTCAGCATGCGGCTTCCTCACATTTTGTACAGGCGTATTCTCTTATATATGTAACAGATCAAGAACTAAAGGCTAAACTAGCTGAATTATCCGGGAATCGTCATGTGAAAGACTGTGCAGCATTCTTTGTATGCTGTGCGGATTTAAAACGTCTAGAAACCGCATGTGAGAAACATGGAACAGAAATTAAACATGAGGGAGTAGAGGACTTTATTGTAGCGACAGTAGATGCCTCATTATTTGCACAAAACTTAGCACTTGCAGCTGAATCATTAGGATACGGCATTTGTTATATTGGCGGAATTCGTAATAACCCGAAAGAAGTGAGTGAATTGCTTCATTTACCGGATAAAGTATATCCGGTATTCGGAATGACAGTCGGCGTACCAGATGAAGATCATGGAGTTAAGCCACGTTTACCAGTAGCAGCGATTCTTCATGAAAATGGATACGATGAAAAGAAATATGATGAATTATTAAACGAATATGATGAAACGATGAGTGCGTATTACAAAGAAAGATCGTCAAATCAAAAAAACGTAACATGGACGGAATCAATGAGCACATTTATGTCAAAAGAGAAGAGAATGCATATGAAAGAGTTTTTGAGTGAGAAAGGATTAAATAAAAAATGATTGAAAAGACAAACCTGAGATGTGGGTTTGTCTTTTTTTGGAGGAGAAATGTATTTGTTTTCGAATTGGTTAGAGAGGGAGGGGATAAAATGAAGAAAGCTTTAATCTTTTTATTTGATGGATTTGCAGAATTTGAAGTGAATATAGCGAGTTTATTTTTGACAAGTAAGGAATTCGAAATAATAACAGCAACTGTAGACGGAAAAACAGTTACAGGAGAAGGCGGATTTTTGTGTCAACCACATGTCTCTATAGAGAATATTGAAGTAGTGGATTACGAAGTGTTTATTGTACCAGGAGGGCATATTTTTCGCCATTTAGAAAATGAACAACTGTTATCTATCGTGAAAGAATTACATAAGCAAAATAAATGGATAGCAGGCATTTGTGCAGGGACAGCTCTACTACATGCAGCCGGAGTGCTTAATAAGAAGAAATTCTCAACATCATTAACTCTAGATGAAAAACACTTAGCACATTTACATGAATGGGAATATAAACAAAATAAAGATGTAACTGTGGATGGGAAAGTCATAACAGCAGTAGGATCTGCGTATGTTGAATTTGCTGTTGAAATTATGAAACAGCTCAATTTGTTTGATGAAGGTGAAGGTAATGAAAACCTTCACTACTTTAAAAATATAAAAACAGTATGTGGTGAGAAGTTAGTTTAAGTAATAAAATCAAATAAAAAACCGAAGCTAAGAAAGTAGGACTCGCTTTCTCAACTTCGGTTTTTATTTGTTATTATATAAAATGAAAATAAAAATTAATAAATTTTTACAAAAGTGATAGAAAATGAGAATGAAATGCCAATAGTAAGTAAAAGCAGCTGCTAAAGGGGAACTGAGGAAGGAAGATGTTTATGATTTTCGATTCTGAAGAGGATTTAATTATAGCTATGAAAAAACGTGATCAAGATGCTTTGAAAGAAGTCATTGATCAATATGGAAAATTAGTTTTATACATTATTCATAAATCATTAAGTACCCCTATTG
>NZ_JBFPJI010000314.1:0-3694 GCF_040838205.1 Bacillus sp. S4 | reverse complement strand
TATGTATTCTGTGTGAGGTTAATTAAAAATATTATACGTTTATTGTAAATGATCCCCTTGAAATCTATTGTAAGGACTTCATTACATTGTGTCCATTTAACTGTCATAAAAACAAAAAGAGCCTTCGTTATATAACGAAGGCTCTTTTTGTTTTTTTTCCTTTTATTCATACACAGTCCTCATAGTTGTAGATGTATAAAAGGAAAAAAGTAATTTGGGGCGTAATCTATCTATATGATAATTCAAAATGAAATATAAGTCTATATTTTCATTGTTTTTTTGATTATATTTATGTCACTGAGCTCAGAAGAATATATGTATGTGGAGGGAAAATATATGAAATCGAAACATGTACCAGTTTTAATTGTTGGAGGGGGATTATCAGGATTATCGTCTGCGTTATTTCTTGGAAAACAGAACATTGAGTACTTACTTATTGAAAGGCATCCGTCTACTGCGATTCATCCGAAAGCAGGCGGGATTACTTTTCGTACGATGGAATTATTTCGAGAATTAGGTCTAGAAAAAGGAATTAGATTAGCTGGTAAAGCATTAGAGAATTGTCACGGGAGAATTGCGGTTCAAACAATAGCTGAGGTAAAGAATGAAGAGTTGGAACAAATAAGGGCGACTCAGTATGAAAATAACGAAAAGTTAGTTCGTAAAGTGGAAGAGATTAGCCCATCAAAACAAACTGCTTGTTATCAAATTACGTTAGAAGAGATGATGTTACAATACGCGCAAAAGTTAGGCGGAAATCTATCTTTTAATCATGAACTGATTTCTTATGAGCAAAATGAGAACGGAGTAATAGCAACTATTCGAAATCGTGAAACGAAGGAAGAGTGTCTTATTTATTGTGATTATGTAATCGCAGCAGATGGAGCGAAAAGTAAAATACGGGAACAGCTAGGTATTCTAACCGAGGGCCGTGGTACAATCGGTGGTTATTATATGAACATATATTTTGAAGCGGATTTGAGTGAATTTATTAAAGGAGGCGCATTCGGTTTTACTATGATACTACATCCAGAAGTAATTGGTGCGCTTATTCCAGTCGATAACGAAAGTAAATGGATTTATCATGTAGCTTATGATCCAGTAAAAGGGGAGCGACCAGAGGATTTCTCTATAGAACGCTGTAAACAAATTATTCAAACTGCAATTGGAAGTACGGATATTAAGCCAGAAATATTAAGTGTTTTGCCGTGGGAAGCGAGTGAAAGTACAGCGGTGAAATTTCAGGAAAATCGTATCTTTTTAGTTGGTGACTCAGCACATATTATGCCGCCAACAGGAGGATTCGGTTCAAATACAGGGATACAAGATGCACATAATTTAGCTTGGAAATTAGCGGCTGTTATAAAAGGGAAAGCAAATCCCAAATTATTAGAAACGTATCATGAAGAGAGATATCCGGCTGCGAAATTAACGACGGACTTTGCGAGTAGCATGTTATTTCGTGCAGCGAATAGAGAGGAAGGTAATTTGAATAATATGGATAGTTTAGCTGTTACTGTTGGCTATCAGTATTGTTCAGAAGCAATTATAGATGAATATAACACCCCGCATAGAATGGATATAGTGGATTTGAACGGACGACCGGGAACGCGTGCGCCACATTTTTGGGGAACTTATGAAGGGAATGAAGTTTCTATACTTGATCTATTTGGTAGCAATTTTGTATTACTTACTGGGGCAGGGCATAGTGCTTGGACTGAAGCAGTACATGTTGTTTCATCCCGATTAGGAGTAAAGGTGAAAGTTTATCAGGTTGGTTTAACTGGTGACTTCATCGATCAAGGTAACTCTTTTAGAAAATTATACGGGATAGAAAATGGAGGAGCGGTAGTAATAAGGCCAGATGGATTTATAGGATGGCGTACGGAAAACGAGGTCTTAAAGCCGAACGTATTACTTGAAGACGTAATGAAGCATTTATTGTGTAATTAAATAAGAAGCACTGCTTGTATCTCAGCGGTAAGTTTATATAAAAGTAAAAGAATATTAAAAATGTAAATTTTTTATGAAGAAAATATAAAGAAATGTCGTATGAGTGACATTTCTTTTGAATATGCTGTATAATCAAAATGTAAATGAGATTCGCTTTCAATTACGTTCATTTCCTCTTTTGAAGTTACCTGTAATTTTAGCCATAATAAGTTGTTTTTCTTTTTCATTATTTGCCCGAGTTATTTTGTTTAAAAACTTTTCAACGTCATTTCCTTTTAAAATCATAATCTGTTTTCCGTAATATTCAATTGTAACTATGTTATTTTTTGTTACCCGATAATGAAACATCATATCGTCTAAACGATTGCGTTTATCGGTCTTTTTCAAATTAACACCTCCATTCTGGCTAATGTGTAACGAATGTTACATAAGAAATTGAAATTCAGGTTGGATGCATCCGATTGTAAGGTGGAAATTTTACAAAAAAGAAATACAATAGAGAGTAGTCAAAATTTGAGTGTGAGAAAAAGGAATCTAGTGTAATATGATGAATGATAGATAGATTATAAAATGTTTGAAAATTAAAAGATATAGAATAGAATGGAAAAGTATAAAGTGAGATTAGATAAAAGAGGGTTCCTATATGTTTAAGAAATGGTTAATTGTTTTTTTTATTTTTGCTATTTTTTGTGGGAGTGTCGCTGCACTAATATATGCAAATAAAGATAAGAAATATAATTTGAGGGCATTTTCAGATTCTAAGAATAAGGTTGAAAATGATAAACCAAAAGTTGATGTAAATCAACAAAAACGTTATGAGGTTGCAGCAGCGAAACTAGATCAGTATTTAAAAGATAAAGGGTTTAACGGAACGGTTCTCGTGGCGGATAAAGATAATGTGGTTTTACGAAAAGGATACGGGTATGCGAATGTAAAAGATAAAATTTTAACAACGCCAAGAACAAAATATCGCATCGGTTCCATAACAAAAACAGTAGTTGCAATATCTATATTACAGCTAAAAGAAAAAGGGAAATTAAGTATAGAAGATAATGTGAATAAATATATTCCGTCGTTTCCGGCAGATAAAAATATTACGTTAAGAAATTTGTTAACACATACTTCCGGATTGCCAGAGCAGGGACAAGGTAGAGTTGATGCGGCATCACGTTTAAAGTTAGTAACATGGATTGGATCTCAAAAACTTGAATTTCCTGCAGGAACGGGATGGAGATATACAGATTATAATTATATGGTGCTTGCATATATTGTAGAAAAGATAACAAATGAACCACTTGCTGACTATGTGAAAGAAAACATTTTTACTACTGTTGGAATGCATGAATCTGGGATGGGTGCCACTTTCCCAGGAGATATGTTTTTAGCAGAAGGATATACGAAAAAAGATAATGAGTTAATAGCTACGCCTCGTTTAAGAATGAGTTGGCTATATGGTTGTGGTGAAATGTATACAACTGTTGAAGATATGAAAAGGTTAGATGAGGCAATTATAGATGGTAAATTGCTTTCTAAACAAAGTTTATCAGATATGTTTACTGTATCGCCCGCTAGAAAGTATGGATTTAGTTTCTACATTAATGCAGATTATAATCATAATCATGGAGTATTAGCTGGATGGAACACATTTAATAATTTTAATGGAGATAAACGAATTTTTGTAATTCTTTTCTCTAACGTACAAAATGGAATGAACGATACATTTAATCAAGAGTTTAGAAAG
>NZ_JBFPJI010000313.1:0-3695 GCF_040838205.1 Bacillus sp. S4 | reverse complement strand
TTATACAAGAGGTGAAGGGATGTTCAAAAAAATTATTGATTCTTTATTAGGAAAGAAAAAACATCGTTCGTATTCAAGTAGTGATTATCGTCATAGAGGGCGCTCGTATTCAAGTAGCGATAATAAACGACGTTCATCTGGTTATGGGCATCAGCATTATAAAAGAAAACGTAAAAGCCGTAGCTTCTTTTCAAGTAGCTGATGAAATGGCGTCGTATACTAGCTTTATTTGATAGACCACTGCGAAAAAATACAATCGTTGCAGAGCGTTATAAGATTGAATCAGTAATTGGAATGGGCAGTTATGGGGTTACATATGTCGTTAATGATTTACAAATAAATAAATATAAAGTCTTAAAACAATTAAGGCAAAGTAAACAAAGATATGAGTCTGGTAGAAAATCATTTGAGCAAGAGAAAGTGATTTTACAAACATTAAATCATGCGTCAATTCCTAATCTACATGATCATTTCATATGGGAGAAAAAGAACTTTTTTGTGATGGAGTATATGCCGGGGGAAAATTTCGAAGATCATATTTTCTTAGATGGGCAAGTATATGATGAACGTGAAGTTTTTGAAATTTTATATGAAGTACTAGGAATTGTTTCGTATTTTCATAGTAAAGGTATCATTCACCGAGATTTACGTATTCCAAACATATTAATGAAAGAAAATCAGATTAGTATTATTGATTTTGGATTGGCTAAATTGAAAGGTGAGGGTGATGAGCGAGCTATAACTTATGAAGGTGAACAAGCTTTGATGCGAGAAGTTCACTTTCGTAGCGACTTTTATGCGCTCGGTCATTTCGTATTATTTTTATTGTATGCTGGTTATGAATCGACTGAAAAAAAGGAAAAACCTTGGTATGAAGAGTTAGTGCTGGAAGAATATAATCGCGACATGCTAATGCGAATGTTACAAATGAAAGCGCCATACTATGAAAATGTACAAGATTTGAAAAAAGATGTAGCTTACGCTTTAGAAAGGATGGAGACCCCATGTTTCAAAAGTTTTTAGCAAGCGTTGGAATTGGAAGTGCAAAAGTAGATACTGTTCTTGAAAGAGATGAGTATACAGTTGGAGAAGAGATAGTAGGGAAGGTTCATATAACTGGAGGTTCAGTTAGCCAAGAAATTGAAAGCATTTACTTAACGTTGTCGACGTCATATGTAAGAGAAGTGGATGATAAAAAAGTAACTGCATCGTATGATTTAGAGCGAGTTCGTTTAACAGATCCATTTTCTGTAGAGCCAAATGAAAAAGTGGAAATTCCATTTTCGTTTTTAATGCCAATTGAAGCACCACTAACACTTGGAATGAAAACGGTTTGGGTTCATACAGGTCTTGATATTAAACGTAGTATTGATCCAAGTGACCGTGATTATATTCAAGTATTGCCGAATGCGCTATTGAACAGTGTATTAGCTAGTGTAAATCAATTAGGTTTTAAAGCGCGTCATATAGAATGCGAAGAATTACCGTATCGATTACGTAAGCAAGTTCCATTCGCGCAAGAATTTGAGTTTATTCCAGTTTCTGGAGAGTATTATGGGAAATTAGATGAATTAGAATTATTAATTTTGCCAAGTGCCCACGACCGATTAGAAATCATTATGGAAGTAGATAGAAAATCACGTGGATTGGCTGGTTTATTCGCAGAAGCGCTTGATCTTGATGAGAAGGTTATTCGCTTTACAGTAACAAACGAAGATATTCCAACGATGCAGCAAAAAATTAACAATAATATTTTTTAATAAACTATGCATAAAAAAGAAATGGAGAGGAAAACTAAAACAACCGCTCCATTTTTTTGCATAGTGAGGTTATGTATGTGAAACGATACCGACATTTATACTTGTTAAGTTGTACACTACTCATTTGTTTTGTCGCACTATCACTTTCGTATCATACCGCTTGTATTGAAAAATTTGATAATGTAGTCGCACACTTTATTCAAAGTTTCCGAAACGATTATTTGACAACCTATTTTACTTGGGTATCCTTTATCGGTTCAAAAAGAATATATTTCCCGTTACTCATTATACTTGTAATGTATTTTCTTCTTAGAAAAAAAATATTAAGTGCATTACTTCTAACAATTAATTATTACGGATCACGTTATTTGAACAGTATGCTCAAACTATGGTACGAACGAGCAAGACCTGATGTGACACAGCTTGTTACAGCAACTGGATATAGCTTTCCGAGCGGTCATACGATGAACGCTACTGCTTTTTTAGGATTTATTGCATACGTCACAATTACAGAAGATCGTATTTCATTGCATAAAAAGTTGCTGCTTATTTTTATAGCAAGCTTCGTTGTATTATCTATTTCAGTTAGCCGAATTTATCTTGGCGTGCACTATCCATCTGACATATTAGCCGGATGGGCAGCGGGCGGTAGCTGGCTCGTTTTATGTGTTATATTTCATAAGGCGTTCATTAAAAAAGAACCTATGTCATAATAGGTTCTTTTTGCATAGGCTCCACATGAATATGAGCATGGTAAATTCCGAATTTCTTTCGAAGCATATCTTCAATATTGTCAGTAATACAATGGCTTTCGCTAACATCCATTCGAGCATCTACTTCAATTGTAATATCTACATACGTTTGATTCCCATACATACGAGCGCGAATATCTACAATATGTTCCACACCTGAAATATGCTCGATAGCATCAGCATATTCATCCATTTTCTCAGGATCGATTCCATCCGTTAGCATATGAGAAGCTTCTACGAAAATTTCCCATGCAGTCTTACAAATAATAAAACCGACAATTAAAGCAGCGATAGGGTCTAAAATAGGCATTTTGAACTGTGCTCCGACAATACCTATTACTGTACCAATACTTACGAGAGCATCTGATAAATTATCTTTTGCAGCGGCTTCTAACGACTTACTCTTTGTTTGAATCGCAATCTTTTTCGTATATTTATATACGAAATACATTACGACGGCAGAAAATAAAGCAACCCACGCAGCGAGTACATTAGGCGCTGCTTGTTTCGGATTTAAAAACGATTGAATTGCACTAATCACAACTTCTAATCCGACCGTTGCCATAATAAAGGAAGCAACAAGTGATGCGATTTGTTCTGCACGCGAATGCCCATATGGATGATCTGGGTCACGAGGCTTACGAGAAATTTTTAGGCCAATTAATATTGCTAAAGAAGCACCAATATCCGTTAAGTTATTCAAACCGTCAGCACGTAATGCGCTAGAGAGGGTAATATAACTGATGATGATTTTCAAAGAGGATAAAAATATGTAGGCTATAATGCTGACAATAGCACCTTTATCAGCTTCTTTATGAGAAAGAGAATCCATTTTAATCACTCGCCTTTCTACAGGGAATTTCTTTCTATACATAGAGTATCAAACGAAACTCGTGTGGGTCTATACAAACATTGTTGACGTTTTATAGCTTTTTAAGAAGGGGATAACAAAGTTTCGTTAAGGAAAAATATGTTGAAAAGCACAAAGTGGAAATTTATTAAACAATTAATGCTGATTATGGCAAAAGGAAAGAGGGCGAGAATAATGATTCTCATAATTTATCCCGCATTAACGGGCAGTAAAACTTCCACCTCAAAATTCAGTTGGAGCAAAGAAGTTAGGTGGGAGATCAACTGCCCGTAAATGCCCGATTGGTGAAGGCTAATAATCAGTGGGGGATGA
>NZ_JBFPJI010000312.1:0-3704 GCF_040838205.1 Bacillus sp. S4 | reverse complement strand
CCATATAATATACCTGTGTTATTCGGTTTACCGATTGGACATATAAGTCCAAATATCGGTATTCCCCTCGGAGCTACAGCAACAATAAATACAACTAACAAAACTGTTTCTATTTCTTCTGGTATAGCCACTCCATGTTCAAATTAAAAAGGAAAAGCTGCTAAGCTTTTCCTTTTACTTATAATAATTAAAGATTCGTCCTGATGCTATCTCTGCAATTTCTTCTGGAATAAATGTTTTACTCATATCTGTTCCAACATTTAATACAGCTGTCGCATCTTTCTCGATGCTACCCAATAATTCTTTTCCACGTATCGTAATAAGGGGTGTCCCTTCTGGCAACACAGCTTTTACAAATTCCAATTGTGTAAAGAATGGAACAATCCATCTACCCTCTCCTTGGAAATGACGTAAACGAAGTGTGCCTTCTGTTGCCCCGTCCTCTGCTTCTAATGAACCAGCAACATAAAACTCCGTTGTTAAGAGCAATTCATAAAATTCCTTTTGCTTTTGTTTATCATCTCCTGCTAAAACGAGTACTTCTTCTATTTTCTTTACTGGAATTTGCTTCATATGATGACACCCCTATTTTCAAAATGATTATACTTAGATTATACGAAATATTCTTATTTTTTTCTACATAATTCTGCAATTATTTTATCGAAATAGTTTTTAATATTTCTTTCGCCGTCACAATAGCAGCAAATTCATCATGCAAGTTTACAAGCGTCATATTGTGAATATCCTCTGCGCTATACTCTGTGCCATCTGGACCGATGCGGTTAAAAGTAGCCGTCGCGTCACTCACTACATACGTTGTAAATCCTAAATTACCTGACATCCGTGTTGTCGTCTCTACACAATGATTTGTCGTTAATCCTACAACTACTAAAGAAGTATAATCTTTTACTCGTAATATCTCTTCTAAATTTGTCCCAATGAACGCACTGTTAACAACCTTTTGAATAATAATCTCACCTGGTAATGGCCTCACTTCTTTTTTAAAACGTACTGTTTCTGCATCTAGATGAAACATTGACTCCACATTTTCTTTATTCACATGCTGAATATGAATAACTAGTAATTCTCTTTTTCTCCATTCTTCTAACAAAATTTTCATATTTTCTTCCGCAAAAAGGTTATTCCTTGTGCCCCAGTACGGTAAGTTAAATGCTTCCTGTACATCAATGATTATAAGTGCTGCGTGATTAAGCATATTATCCTCCTAGTTAATTGGGCTGTAATTGAAACAGAAAACCAAGTTGCTGTGACGCAGCAATAAAACAAATATAGGCACAAAGCTCTACAATTTCTTTTTCAGTCCAATATTGTTTTAATACATGAAACATATTATCATCTATCGCCTTTTGGTTATGAACAAATGCATGTGCAAAAGTAACGGCTACGCTAATTTCTTCTATCTTTTGTATATCATCCGGCTTTCCCTTTGCCATACAGTACGGACATTCATTCCCAAACGCTAATGTTCTTCTTACTTGCTCCTTTAACTCTGCGGAAAGGGTCCCTGTACTATACAGTGTATTCTCTAACGTACTCCACGAATTTAATATATCCGGATTATGCCCTAATAATTTTTGAAACTTTGTATCTCCTATATTTGATAATATAATTCTCTCCATCATTTTCCCTCCTATTTCCCTCTTTTTTATTGTAAAATAAATAAAGCTCACTTTACATTTCATATGAATCTTAATTTATAATTTTCCTTTACAAAAATCATCATTTTACTGGAGGTATATTTACAAATGCAATTAGACCGTGTTGATCGAAAAATTTTAAATGAATTATATAATGATAGTCGCCTTTCGATGCGCGAATTGGCAAAACGAGTAAACTTATCCGCTCCGTCTACTACAGACCGTGTTCGTAAACTTGAAAGTGAAGGAATTATTCAAAAATACACAATCGATATCAATTATAAAAAAGCAGGACTTGTTTTAGATTGTATTTTAGAAATCACTTTAAAAAATGGTGATACAACACGTATGCAACAGTTTATTCAGTCTTATCCATCTGCAAGTTTTTGTTACCGAGTAACAGGAAGCTTATGCTACATTGTAAAAATCTCTGTTCCTTCACTCGTTGAACTTGAAGAATTTATCAATGATGTTTCTTCATATGCAACGACAGTTTCTCATATCGTATTATCAGAAGTAGCTCTTACTCCGGATATTGAACATATCTTCCCAGAAGATTAATTCATCTTTATTCACAAAAAAGAGTAAAAACCTCTTACATTGAGAATAAAAATGATATATCATGTATTAAAATACACAAAGTTCGAGAAAGGGGCTTTACATTGAAAATCTGGTTTTATGAAAAAACGGCGCAATTAGATGACTTGCTTGGTATTTGGGACAATGTTCCGACCATCCCTCGAATTGGTGAAAAAGTTGAACTTCTAAAAACCGTTCGGATCGTTACAGATATTAAATACGTGAAAAACGGAAATAACTTCCGTGTAGAGATTATTACAAATTAAAAAGTAGCTCTCCTTTTCATACTGGAGAGCTACTTTTTCATGGCCTATAATCCGCCTTTTTTATAATAATCTTATCTTCTTCTACAGCTATTGTTACATATTCATTTTCTTCTAACTTGAGCTGGTTGACAGCCTCATCTGGCAGTTCCACCGCCATCAATCTATTCGTTAGTATAACTTGGCTATACATTTCATTTTCACGTGATGAATTCATCACTTTTTCTTCATTTATTAAGCGAAGCGGTGGCACACCTACTTCTTTTACAGTACGCCATTGTTTCCAAGTAAAAGGAATTAACCATAATAAACCGATAATCGCAAGACCAATGCCGATCCATAAATTACTTTGTGCTTGTAATTCAGTAATCGAGATTGCGTCACTTCCATCTCCACCTACAAATTGCATACTCGTTGCAATCAAATTATTTAGAGCATGCACAGCAATATTCGTCCATATATTTTTTGTCTTTATGTATAGAAGGCACATAATAACACCGAACATGAAAGCACCGATAACATCAAAATGGCCTAGTCCAAAAATAAGAGAGGATATAATAACTGCACGTTTAATCCCCCATTTGTAAGCCATTCGTTGTAAGAAAAAACCTCTAAAAATAACCTCTTCCATTATTGGGGCTAATACACATGCTGAAATGAAAGTAAATATCGTCATGTATATGTTACTCGTATTAATTACATTTCCATCTTCTAACATAGTAACTAAGAAATTTGGTACAGTATGTGCTAAAATATAAAATTGAATTTGAGATATACCGACTGAAAAAATTATTCCCATTATCGTTGCTAATACAATTAACCCCCAATGTAAACGTCCGGGTTTATCAAAAAAACTTTTAAAAACAACATTATTTTTACTTGTTTTTAAATATAGCCACAATAGTGGAACTGCGAAAAAGATTGATATTTGTGACAGGAACTCTATCGTATTGTCAGAAGCACCTGATAAACTTAATGGAATCATCGTCAGGAACATCCCTATAATCATCCATCCAAAAAAACTACGTAGCCTTATACGTGAAAATGCATATTGCATATTGAACACCTCCAGAGATGATATAAAGTGAAACTTTAATCAGTGGGGGTTTTGTTCATCCCCCACTGATTATTAGTTGAACCAATCGGGCTTTTACGGGCAGTTGATCTCCCACCTAACTTCTTTGCTCCAGCTGAATTTTGAGGT
>NZ_JBFPJI010000311.1:0-3719 GCF_040838205.1 Bacillus sp. S4 | reverse complement strand
ATAGTGAATTTCTGAATAATCCCATTTAACTGAATGGAAAGAAGAAATGTTTTTTTATAAAAATCATGAGTTTTAAATTGGTCGATAAGTTACAAAGCTATTTCTACAAGATAAGAATTAAAGGGGAAGTAGAATGGATAAGATTCAAATTGCGAAAAGAATGAGAGATTCCATAAAGAGTGGTCAATTGGACACGTTAAGAGGTTTACTTGAGAAAGAGCCTAAGATGTTGGAATATGTGACGCCATTTGGTACGTGGTTACATGTAGCGACAGCGCATGGACAGTTAGAAATAATAGAGTACTTAATCAATTCAGGAATTAATATTCATGCAAAGTGTGGGACTTTTTCTACAAATGCCCTTGAAAGAGCAGCTACAAAAGGGCATTTACATATTGCAGAGTATCTCATTAAACACCAAGTTGAAATAGACACTAGTGAGCCGGATCGAAATCCTCTGTTTGCTGCAATATATAGCAGTCATTTTGAAATCGTTAAATTGCTAGTTATGAATGGTATAGATATAACGATAAAATATTCTGGTAATAATATGAAAGAAATGGACGCTTATACGTTTGCTATTGAAAGAGGAGAGATGAAAATTGCTGAATATTTAAAGTGTAAGTTGAATGAGAAAGTATAATATATTTTCATAGTGGAGGACGCTATTAATGGAAGTACATGGAATGGTTTCAATATGGTTAGGGAATATGGAAACGCAAGATCAGTTAGATGTATATATGGAGGTTACATATGATGAAGAAGAAGGAGACTCTATACCAGCAAGGTTTTTTGTTGATTTTAATATTGATATGATTGATGTAGATGAGGATTTTATTGAAAAGGAAGTGTTAGAAGAAGCGAGTGATGATATTTCTGTGTTGTTAACGGGATGCTCATATGATGATAAAATACTTTCTCGAATTAAGGAAGAAGTTAAATTAAAGAAATCCTATAATTCTATCGTATTAATTTATAATTTTCAGGATGACAATGCCGTTAGTAATTTTGAAGGCTTTGATTTTGTAACTGCTACAAGCTATCTATAGTTGTGAGAAAATCATAGTAAGGTAAGGAAGAATAAAAAATGAATATGTATAGTTTTTCCAATAAATATTTGGTATGATCGTGAATGGGAAAAATATACATATTGTTAATGGTTAATAGAAGGGGGGATTGTATTGAAAAGAACACCTGAATGCGTATTAGGTTTAATTGGTGGTATTTTGGGAATTATAATTTCTATTATTTTAATAATTGTAGCCATTAATGTTATGGAAGGTTTTGATTACAAACTTTTGGCTTATTATTCTATTATTTTAACGGTTCAAATAGGGCTATTCATTTTATCATGTTTAGTAAACAAGGTTAATAATAAAGTTTATGGAGTTTGTATGATTGTGATTCCTATAGTTATGTTATTTATGTCATTATTCTTTTTACTTATTCCGACAATATTACAAATTATGTCTGGTTCATTTGCATTTAGAACATTAAAGTTAGACTCTAATTGATGAATATAGCTTAAGTGTAATTTTTAGAGTCTGTATATTCAGGAAATTAGATGTTTTCGTGTGCAGTTCAAATTAACATAAGGTACAAAGTTGTATGCATTAGGAGGAGAAACAAATGATTATTTGGTCAGGTTGGGGTTTTTTAGTCGCAATTATTGTAATTATTAATACTCTTTTGGGTAAGGTTTTCTTTGAATCTATAACGGGAGACGCTACATATTTTCAAGAACATAGTTGGCCAATGGCAGTAATGTTTATTATATCAGGGCTGATGTCTTGGTATTTAGGAAAATATATTAATAAACCAAGTGGGAAAATTTATATAGATGCCGAAACTGGTGAAAAAGTTATGTTTAACAAAAGGCACTCACTATTTTTTATAAAAATGGAATATTGGGGACCGATTCTAGGAGTTATTGCGATTATAACTTTAATTACAAGATAAAAATAGAGGATGAGTATAGTACGAATAATCTATTCAAGCAAAAGGAGAATTCATTCATGAACGCAAAGAAACTACTAGGGATAGCAGTTCCAGTCATGTTGTTATTTGGTTGTGGAGTTTCTGAGAAAACGAACACATCTAAACAGGAGAAAACAGAAGAGTCTAAAGTAAAAGAATCGAAGTCTAAGATTCAGAAGGAAAAAGTTTCGAAGGAAGACTATCCTAATAAAGTATATAAATTAGGGATAGAGTTTGATAAGTTGTTTGCCGAGCATAATAAAATAACAAGAGAGGTTTTTGACGGTAAGAAAAAGAAATCAGACCTAGTAGATAGTGTGAAAGAATTGAATGAAATGTTAGATAAATTTGAGTCGATAGATCCGCCGAAAGAGTATGTAAATCAACAAAAGGATTTTGAAAAAGCAATTAGTTATTTTAGAGAGTCTTTTTCTTTAATAAATGAAGTATTCACTCGAAAAGAAAAAAGAGAAAAAGGTGATAAGACTGATAAAGAGTTAATCGAGAAATCCGAAAAGCTAGTGAAAGAAGGAGATATTTACTGGCTTAAAGCATTCAAAGATCTTGAAGGGGATATTAAAGTCGGTGACGGTACAGTATCTATGAAAGATTTGAAAGAGTTAGATAAGAAAGCTGGAATTAACACGGATAACGTTATGAAGAATGTGAAAGATGGTACGGAGTTAATCGGTAACTGGGGATTCCAAGGAACAGACGGTTTCAATATGTCACTCATTCTAAAAGGTGATAAGACATTTGAAACATATGGTAAAGGTGAGTATCCAAAGAAAAAGAATTATATTGAAGGAACTTGGGAGTATGATAAGGAAGCTTTTACAATCTATTTACATCTCAATAAACGTTTAGTAGACAGTGTAGAAGATACAATTCAAAAAAAGAAAATAACATATAAAGTTCAAGATTATGATGGGAAAAACTTGCGATTATTTAATGAGACGTCATTCAATACAATTAAGTATGTGAAGCAAAGTTAAAGTTATGTAGGGACTAGGTTTAAATGGCATAGTCCTTAATTAAAGTGTGAGTATGTAAATAATAGGTTATCTTTGGTTCTGTCTACTTAGTATCATGTTATTGTTTAATAAGGTAATAAATGCAATTTAAACTTAAGCATGTGAGGTTGGTTATAAGTGATAAAGAAATTTACTAGAGTAGTATTAACGGTGGTTATACCAATCGATCTTATTACGGGTTGTGGAACTGCTGAAAAAACTGAAGCAAAAGAGCCGAAAGCGGTACAAGCGGAGAAAAAGGATTATACGGATTACTCATACGGTAGCAAAGGCATATTAGTAAGCGGAAAAGCGAAAGAACGTCTACAATACGAGGTTGGATATATGGATGATAACAAGTTAATTGGGATCGATGAAAATATTGAGGACTGTATTATTTTAGATAATAAAGATGAAGCAGGTTACATTTGGAAACAAATAGAGCGCGGATCTATTATTGAAGTGCAATATGGTAAGGACCGCAAAGACATCGTAGGGGTACAATTAGTAGGAGATCGTAAGCCATACGAAATTAGTGATAAGTTTGATCGAAATACGATAAATGAGATTGTCGGACAAGTTAAAGGTAATTTGTAATAGACGTATTTCGCTAGTATATGATCTATTATCATGAAATGGCGAATCACATACATAAAAGTTTGGAATCAACGGCATTTTTTATATGAAAATGCCGTTGATTTATTTTAAAAAGTAAAGGGTATTCTATAG
>NZ_JBFPJI010000310.1:0-3735 GCF_040838205.1 Bacillus sp. S4 | reverse complement strand
TAGTTCTTCTTATACGTCTACTTCTATTGTAACGTTTTCTTTCTTGAACGTGCAAACAACTCCCCTTATTGCAGTTCAAATGAAAAAGGCTCCTGTTACAGGAGCCTTCACCATTTCTTAAGAATACGTTTCTTCTTTCTTCACTTGTTCTTTTACAAGTTCCGTAAGTAATTCAATAATCTCATCATTTTCTTCTTTTAATCCAACAGTAATACGAATACCATCATGCATACCAAATGCTGCACCAGAACGAACGATATATCCTTTTTTCATTAATCGTTCGAAAGCTTCATTACCAGGTATACCGAGTTTCAAGAAAATGAAATTCGTTTGAGATGGATAGTAGAATACGTTATATTCCTTACAAAATGCATAATATTGATTTAATCCTTCGGCATTTTTCTTCACACACTCTTGTAAAAACTGTTGATCCTCTATTGCCGCTACTGCTACCGCTTGGGCGATAGTTGATGTGTTAAATGGTAGTCTTGCTACCTCTAGCTGCCCAATAAGCTTTGCATCCCCAATCGCATATCCAATACGAAAAGCAGCTAATCCATATGCTTTTGAGAATGTGCGTAGCACCATAAGATTTTCGTACTTTTCAAGAAGGGGTAATGTTTGCGGATAATCTTCTGCCCCAGCATATTCATAATATGCTTCGTCCATAATAACGAGCGCTGACTTTGGAACTGATTCTAAAAATGAAAGTAATTTTTGTTTTTCTACATATGTACCTGTCGGATTATTCGGATTACAAATCCATACAATCTTCGTTTTCTCATCTACTTGCTGTAACATTGCGTCTAAATTGTGAATACCATTTTCAAGTGGTACTTCCCGAACTTCCGCTCCTTCAATAACAGCATGATGATAATATTGTGAGAACGTAGGATTCGCCATTACAACATTTGTTCCGTTATGTAGCAAAGCGCGACTAATCATTTGAATGACTTCATCTAACCCGCTACCAAATAAAAGTTGTTCCGCTTTTACACTTAAATGCTCTGCTACTTTCTCACGAAGCTCAAAAGCCGCCCCGTCCGGGTAGAGTGCATATTGATTGGCTAACGAAGTTAATGCTTCTGTCACACGCGCAGAGCAGCCAAACGGATTTTCATTCGATGCTAACTTCACAATTTTTGACAATCCATATTCTCTTTTTACTTCTTCAATATTTTTCCCAGGTACATATGCTCTCAAAGTTAACAATTGCTCTTTTACTCTCACTTTTCTTCCCCCAGTCATTGATATGATTTATAATGTCTTACTGTCATCTTTAATCATAACCGTCACCATTACGAGAATACCTTTAAATATGCATTTCATACCTGTTCTATGACTTTTTACACCATATCCTTTTGAAATGCTTCTAACGCAATATGAACAGTCTCATCTGAAATAGATACGACATTCACTCCCCCATATTCCTGCATAAGCACCATATGAATTGTTCCAGCATTTGCTTTTTTATCTTGTTTCATCAACTGAACGAGACGTTCTACATTCAAGTCACTTGGCATTTTTGGATAACCGTATTTCAAGAACCACTGCTTCATTTCTTCATAAGAAAGATCAACTTTGTACACTTGCTCACTTAAAAACATAGCAAATAGCATGCCAACCGCTACTCCATCACCGTGAGTAATATTCCCATATCCTAACTCTTTTTCAAGAGCATGTCCTAACGTATGCCCAAAATTCAAATGGGCACGTACACCTTTTTCTGTTTCATCTTGCGACACAATATTCGCTTTCACAGGAATCGCCTTCGTTAATATATGAATTAACTTTTCATCACGAAGATCCGTTAACGTTTGCACTTCTTCTTTTAACCAATGATATAGCTCTACATCACCAATAAGAGCATGCTTTATCACTTCTGCATAACCTGATCGCCACTCTTTTTCAGGAAGTGAATGTAAAAATGGCGTATGATATACAACAGCTTCTGGCTGATGAAACGCTCCAAGCATATTTTTTCCTAGTGGATGGTTAATTGCTACTTTCCCGCCTACTGCGCTATCATGAGCTAATAAAGTCGTTGGAACTTGAACAAAGCGAATACCACGCATAAACGACGCGGCAACAAATCCAGCCAAATCTCCAATCATTCCGCCTCCAAGTGCGATGATTAAAGAATTTCTATCTAATTTATTTTCAAGAGCCGAAGTGTGAGCCTCATAGAAATTTTCAAAAGACTTCTCTTTTTCGCCACTCGGTACAACAAACGAAAATACTTTTTGCTCTACTTGCAATGCATCAACAACTGTCTGTAAATGCAGTGATGCAACAGCTTCATCAGAAATGATCATTATGTTAGATACTGCAGGATTCATTTTTTGAATAAGCGTTGTTAAGTGTGACAACGCCTCCCTTCCAACATGTACATCATATTCTTTTGATTTCGTTTGAATATGTATGTTCTCCATTAAAATCCCCTCGCATATTCATTATGTTTCTCAATATTTTCACGTATAAGATCGATACGATCCAATCCAAATTGTTCAATTAAAGCTGTCGCGAGCTCCCAAGCGACAACAGCTTCAGCCACAACGCTAGCTGCCGGTACTGCACAACTATCTGAACGTTCAATACTCGCTGTAAAAGGTTCTTTCGTATCAATATCAATACTTTGAAGCGGTTTATACAATGTCGGTATCGGTTTCATAACACCGCGCACAACAACCGGCATACCAGTTGTCATGCCACCTTCTAATCCACCTGCATTGTTCGTTTTTCTTCTGTATCCTTGCACTTCATCCCAAAGGATTTCATCATGTACTTCACTTCCGGGTCTATGTGCTGCTTCAAAACCAATTCCAATTTCAACACCTTTAAAAGCGTTAATACTCATAATTGCCGCTGCTAATTTTGCATCTAATTTTCTATCATAATGTACATAGCTACCTACTCCGATTGGCATTCCTTCTACAACTACTTCAACAATACCACCGATAGAATCACCATTTGCCTTCGCATCATCAATTGCTTGCATCATCTTTTTACCGGCCTTTTCATCTAAACAACGTACAGGAGATACTTCTGTAGTACTTTGTAATTCCTCAATAGAGTTATATGTGATATTTTCTGCCTGTACACCACCAATCTCGACAACATGTCCCGCTACTTGTACACCTAATTCCGCTAATATTTTTTTTGCAACTGCACCAGCTGCAACACGAACTGTCGTTTCACGTGCGGAAGAACGCTCTAATACATTCCTCATATCTCTATGACCATATTTAATCGCACCATTTAAATCTGCGTGTCCAGGTCTAGGTTTCGTAACTTGCCTTTTCATTTCTTTCTCTTCCTGCTCAGTTAACGGCTCTGCACCCATAACCTTTGTCCAATGTGTAAAATCACGATTTTCAACAACAAGTGCAATCGGGGACCCCATCGTCTTCCCATGCCTAACACCACTTACAATTTGCACTTGGTCTTTCTCAATTTGCATGCGTCTACCGCGTCCATATCCTTTTTGTCTTCTAGCTAATTCTTCATTTATATCATTCGCTACTAAAGATAATCCTGCCGGAACACCTTCTAAAATTGTCGTAAGTTGCGGACCGTGGGATTCACCAGCTGTAATATATCGCATACGTTATTCCTCTTTTCGCATATGTATTTATCCCGCTACATAAAGTAACTATATTATCTTCCATCACTCTTTAAAATACAAAGAAATTATATAGTAAATCGAGTATTTGCTTTCCCTACTTGTAATTATTC